>CAJOOT010000054.1 GCA_905236215.1 uncultured Eubacterium sp. | reverse complement strand
GGTTCAGGGAATCAAGTTCCTCATCTTCAAAAATCGGGTTCTCAACGAATCCGGCGCTGTCTGCTGCAGTATCTTCTTCTGCATCAGCAGTCTCAGCCACTTCAGGGCTTTCACTCTGTGTGTTGGTATCAGCAGTCTCGCTGGTAGTTGCAGCGGGTTCAGAGTTTGATGAGCTGTCGTCTGCAGCCTGCTGCTGGCTTCCACAACCTGCAAGCGCAGCTGTCATTGCACCTGCTATAAGAATTGCCATAATTCTTTTTTTCATTTTGTTTCCTCCTTGTAAGGTTGGTTTGATTGCTTCTATATGAAAGGATTTGTATCCCGTTCATAACATTTTGATAAGCGCCTATTCAGTGCCTTCCATACCGGCTTCTATGCCTTCGGAAGCGCCTTTTTCCTTTTCCGCTTCAATCTCGGCTTTTAGTCTGTTATTCTTTCTTATCCAGAATACAAACGTAACTATAGTGATAATCGTAAGTATAATCTGCGGTACAACAGTCTCCACACAGGGATATATACCCAATATCTCAAGTACGGGATGGGACGGAATCCATGCCACCCAATCCGGTGAATGCATTGCAATAACATCGCCCTCGATAAGTTCTTTGATACCGCTTCCAAGGAATGCAATAGCCATGATTGCCATGAGTATACTGGTCGCCATAAAGAACGGCTTGAGGGGAAGTCTGACCGAAAGGTAACGGATGGCCAGATAAACAAATACCAATACCACACAGCCCACTCCAAAGCCGGCCCATACCATCCCAATGTTTTCGTCTGTCATAAGAGGCTGGTAGAAAAGAATAACCTCTGCGCCCTCTCTGTATACCGCAAGGAACGCTGTAAATGCGAGTGCAAACATACTGCCTTTTTTGGCTGCGTTTCCTACCTTGCTCTTAATGTAGGCATCCCAGGCCTCTGATTCGGACTTTGATACCATCCAGTTACTAACATAAAACAACACAGCAACGGCAATAAGAGCGGTAACACCCTCGATAACCTCCTGTGAAGCGCTGTTTGCAAGCTTAAACATATTCAGTGCCCATGCCGAAACAAAGCTAAGAATTATACCGATCACCGCGCCGGTGTATACCGGACGAACCTGTCTTTTTCTTTCAACCTCCGATGCCTGAGTGGTCTTTATTAGATACGCTATAATGGCGCCCACTACAAGAATGGCCTCAAAACCTTCTCGAAGTATGATTGTAAAGCAGGCTATGAAGGTGGCTACAGCTGCAGATCTTGAATCCCCGGTTGCATTACCCTCTTCATCTACGCCATCAAGCTTGTTTGCATCCGTGCGGATCATTGTCCTCAGGATATCCACCTGTTTTACGAAATCGTCGTTATCATTGTCATTTGCCGCGGCTTTGCAAGCCGAAAACTGAAGCTCTACCTCTGACTTTCTTGCGCCCGAGATATAACCCATGGCATTTCTTTCAAAACCGGTGGTTTCGTAATATCCGTAATATCCATCGTTGACAGAATTGTATGCACCTTCGGTATCCCCTTCGGCCATAAGCGCTTTTGCATGGCGGAAAACCTCTGACATGGCGTCGGCTACGTCATTCCATGTCCATGAAGAGGTAAGGCCTGCCGCCGTGCTGTACTCTTCCCATGTTGAATAATACTGTTTGTTGAAAAGTGTGGTGGCGGCGGTATCCGTCTCTTCGGAAATCTCAATCTCTACCTCTACTCCGTCAAGAGTATTGGCTGAGAGTCTTAAATCAGCCACAAGAACGTCTGCCGCTGTGGTAAAGTCGTCGGTCGAGCCTGATTTTTTTATAATGGAGTTTAACTCCGAGAAGTCCGATTCTGCGGTCTTTTTGCTGGCCGAAGGCAGTTGCTTCTGCATTTCGATCTTCATGCCGGAAGCTCCCCAGTACTGATTCTTGGCAACCTTGACAAGTTCAAGTGCGCCTTCGGTATCTCCGCCCTCATAAGTAGAGACCGCCTCCTGCATAACCTTTTCAATGGCATCTACCACATCATTGTATGTATACTTCGTAAGATTATTTGCCGATGCATATTCTTCCCATGTGCTGTAAGAATCGGCAGCAATGGTGAATACGGACGCCCCTGCCGATGCAAAGACCGTAGCTATCACAGCCACAAGAACAACTATTCCTAAAATTTTGTTTTTCATGAAACGAGTCATTTTTATCTTCTTTCCTCTATAATATGACGATTAGTCACCTTTAATCCAAGCCATCTATAACTAATCTGTGTTAGCGAATATTCACTTGTGTTAGTATATCTCTACAAACGTTAGATATTACTAACCCTATTCCGTTAAAAAAGCACCCGCTCAAAACTGAGTGCATGCCTCATATATCGTGTCCTCACTAATGCCTAAATAGTTTACTCTAACCAACAACACATGTCAAGAAATTTTTAGCTTATTTCCGAATAAATTGTTGAAACCCCATGCTTATTTAGTTAAAATCTTTTTTATGAAGAAATATCAGGATTTTACGGATGGACCAATATTACAGCAGCTCATAGTCTTTGCTGCGCCAATTCTATTTGCGCTTTTTTTACAGGCATTATACGGTGCGGTAGATCTTCTGGTAGTGGGACAGTTTGCATCAAGCGCTGATGTATCAGGCGTATCTACCGGCTCTCAGCTCACCATGATGCTTGCCAACGAAATTACCGGTTTTTCCATGGGCATTACCGTACTGGTAGGACGTAAGATAGGTGAAAGAAAGCCCTCCGAAGCAGGAAGGATCATAGGAGCCGGCATTTTCCTCATGGCTATGATCGGAATTGCTCTTTCTCTCGCAACATTCTTCTTGGCGCCGCAGCTTTCGGGATTGCTCAATGCTCCCGAAGAGGCTTATGAAGCAACCGTTTCCTATATACGCATCTGTGGAGCCGGAATGATCGTCATCACGGGCTACAATATGATCGGCGCCATCTTTCGCGGCCTTGGCGATTCCAAAACTCCTCTTTTGGTGGTGATCATAGCATGTATCTTCAATATAGTAGGAGATCTGCTTCTGGTCGCC
>CAJOOT010000053.1 GCA_905236215.1 uncultured Eubacterium sp. | reverse complement strand
GCGTACATATCCACGACTTCTTCGGTCTTCATGATATAGTAGCCCATCTGCCTGAGAGTAACTTCTTCACCTTCAATGGTAACAGCTGTATCATCAAGATGTGCCGAATAGTCTATTGTCTTGGTGTTTCCACGTATTACAGTAACTATAAAAGCCAAAACAAGCGCAAGAAAGAAAATAATAAACTGCCTTTTTATTTTCTTCCCTGCGCCTTTAAAATTCTTCATTATGTTCTTATTTTATTTCGAAAAGCCATCCGTGCTTATCTTCAAGAGTACCCATCTGGATGCCGGTAAGGGTATCGTAGAGCTTCTTGATAACGGGGCCCATCTCATCATGTCCGTTCTTAAATATAATCTCTTTTCCGTGGTCGTTTACTGTACCTACCGGAGATATAACAGCCGCTGTACCGCAAAGTCCGCATTCTACAAAATGAGGAACTTCCGCAAAATTAACTTTTCTTTCCTCTACTTCCATACCAAGATCTTTTGCCACTATCGCAAGTGATCTTCTGGTGATTGACGGCAATATACTGTCTGACTTCGGAATAACAATCTTGCCATCCTTGTCAACAAAGAGGAAATTTGCGCCACCTGTTTCTTCAACATATGTACGCGTACCTGCGTCAAGATACATGTTTTCCTCGAAACCTTCTTCATGCGCCGTAACGATGGCATGAAGGCTCATTGCGTACTTTAATCCTGCTTTAATATGTCCCGTTCCATGGGGTGCGGCGCGGTCGAAATCACTCACCTTGATAGTGATAGGCTTTGCTCCTCCTTTGAAGTAAGGTCCTACAGGAGTGGTAAATACACGGAACTGATATTCATCAGCGGGTTTAACTCCAATGACAGGATTGATTCCAAAGATATACGGACGAACGTAAAGCGTAGCGCCTGAACCGTAAGGCGGTACATATGCCTCATTAGCCTTAATCGTCTTTTGGATAGCATCAATAAACTGTGCCTCTGATACAGGAGGAATCTCAAGGCGCTTAGCCGAGTCCTGAAGACGGGTAGCATTCAAATCCGGACGAAAAGTAACGGTGCGTCCGTCGGCCGTGGTATATGCCTTTAGGCCTTCAAATACCGTCTGAGCATACTGGAGAACACCCGCACACTCATTCATCGTGATGTTTGCATCTGACGTAAGACTTCCCTCATCCCATGCGCCGTTTTTGTAATTAGCCACATATCGCATGTCAGTCTCACGGTAGCTGAAGCCCAAATTAGACCAGTCTATATCTTTTTTTTCTACTGCCATTGTCAATTCCTCCTGAATTTATTAGTTTTATAAATGTTAAACCCGTGTTCTTACTCTGTCAAGCTAAAGTGATAAAGTGCCTTGAAAGACATTATCTGCACATTGTGCTGATAGACTCGATTGCTACGGAGCCTCCCCTGACCACTTCTATCTGCTTAAAGGTCTGACGCATAAGCTCAATCAGCTCATTGTTCCTGTGCTCCGTGAGCATGGAGGCTATAATCAGGGAATCCACCCCTATATCTATCACCTCAGCGCTAAACACCTGCGCAATACGAAATGCCTCTTCCTTTTCCTTTTCGTTGATCTTTTTCAGCTTAACATAAAGGATTTCTTTCATATGTATGGGTACATTGGAAAGATCTATAAGCTTTATAACTTCCACCATCCGGTTGAGCTGTTTCTTTATTTGCTCGAAGGTGATATCGTCGCTCTCAACACTGATAGTCATTCTTGAAACCGTCTCATCTTCAGTAGTTCCAACGGTAAGGCTGAGCAAATTATAGGATTTTCCCGAGAACAACCCGGATATCTTTGCAAGTACACCAACCCGGTTTTCCACATATAATGCTATCCATCGTTTTTCCATTTTAGCTTTCTCCTATGACTACAGTATCATGTCCCCGGTGGAATCGCCGCCTTTAACCATAGGCAGCACTATTTCGTCGGGGTTGATCATGAATTCGATAATAAACGACTCTTCGGGGTTTTCTTTGGCTTTTTTTAGAGCCTTGGCAATTCCTTCCCTATCTGTAACGCGCACGCCTTTTACTCCATATGCCTCCGCCCACTTGATAAAATCGGGAATATACTGATCTTCAGGATTATTCTTAAGGGCTGTTGCCACGTATCTCTTACCGTAGAATAGATTCTGCATCTGGCGTACCATACCAAGATTTTCGTTATTCAGGAGGCAAATGATAACAGGAGCCTTTTCAAGCACACTGGTAGCCATCTCCTGCATATTCATTTGGAATGAACCATCACCTGTAATGCAGATAACCGGCGTATCGGGAAGAGCCACTTTGGCACCTATAGCTGCAGGATATCCAAATCCCATGGTTCCCAATCCGCCGGATGTAATCATCCTTCGTTTCTCGTTGAGTTCAAGAAACTGAGAAGCCCACATCTGATGCTGACCTACATCCGTCGTTATAAACGCTTCCTTAAATTGAGAATTAATTTCTTCCATGATAGCTTGCGGCGTAAGGCCTTCATTTTTAGGCATACTCATGGGATACTTATCTTCCCAGTCTTTGATTCCGGATATCCATTCTTCGGTATCTATGCCGGAAGCCCACTCGTTGAGCTTTTCAAGAGCCACATTGGCGTCAGCCACGACAGGTACATCCACAACCACATTTCTGGAAATCGACGCGCTGTCAACATCAATATGAACAATCTTCGCTTTGGGTGCGAAGTCATTAAGATCACCCGTAATACGGTCATTGAATCTGGTACCGATGGAAAAGAGCACATCACTCTCTCTGATAGCCAGATTGCAGGCATATGAGCCATGCATTCCTGCATTACCAAAATAAAGTCTGTGATTCGTAGGTATTGCTCCCCGCCCCATAACGGTGGTAACTACCGGCACGTTGGTTTTTTCTGCAAATTTTAGAAGCTGACTGTTTGCTCGGGCAATATTTACGCCACCGCCGGCAAGGATAACGGGTTTCTCAGCGTTTTTAAGCATCTTCCACGCTTTTTTCAGCTGACCCACATGCACTCCCTCATTGGGCTTGTATCCACGAATATTGACGCTGTCGGGATACTCCGGATCTCCGGAAGCAGTCTGTATATCCTTGGGAAGATCAATAACTACAGGACCCGGCTTTCCCGTCCTGGCAATATAGAAAGCTTCTTTAATGATACGTCCAAGATCATCTCTGTTTCTTACCGTAATACCGTACTTGGTAATGTTTCTGGTGATGCCTATGGTATCGACCTCCTGAAACGCATCATTTCCGATAAGCCCCAACGCTACCTGTCCCGTAAAACACACGAGAGGTATGCTGTCCAAAAACGCATCTGTAAGTCCGGTAATGGTATTGGTTGCCCCCGGTCCGCTGGTCACAAGACACACGGCAGTCTTTCCGGTGGCACGGGCATAACCTTCTGCCTCATGTACCAGAGCCTGCTCATGTCTGGGCAGCACTATTCTGATGGTTCCATCCTTGCCAAGCTCATCAAGGAGATCCGTCACCACTCCGCCCGGATAGGCAAATATGGTATCTACATCTTCGTTTTTCAAGGCTTTTACGAACAATTTTCTTCCGGCGATATCCATTCTATTTTCTCCTGTACGTAACAAATTTATATTCAATATTAAAGTATGTCTGTTCTTCGCTTTCTTCTGCTATTTTCCATGAATCATCTTTGTCAAGATCAGGAAAATAAGCATCTGCTTCATATTCATAATCCACCTTGGTAATGTATGCTTCGTCACACTCGGGCTCCAACATTCTGTATACCGTTTCGCCGCCTATTACAAAGATATCATCAGAATCATACTTTTTTAATTCTTCTTTTAATTCTTCTTCATCTTTGACTACAATCGCGCCTTTTCCATCATATCCTTCTTTTCGGGTAAGGACAATGTTGGTGCGATTCTTAAGCGGGAGTCCGTTTGGAAAGCTCTCCAATGTCTTTCTCCCCATGACTACCACATGATCTGTAGTCATGCGTCTGAAAAATTTCATATCTTCGGGAATGCTTACCAGCAGCTTTCCTTTCAGACCTATCGCCCAGTTCTTGTCTACAGCGACTATCAGCTTCATTACTTATCTCCTAAACCGCCACCGGAATATCGGTAATCTGCGGACCAAACTCATAATCTTTAAGTGCCACGTCATCCCTTGTAAAAGCATAAAAATCGGTAATATCGGGGTTTAACCAGAATTTGGGTGCCGGATGCTCTTCTCTTGAAATAAGGTCTCTTATCATGGGCACATGCCTGTCATAAATATGCGCATCTGCTATAACATGAACAAATTCTCCAACTCGCATACCGGAGACCTGCGCCAACATATGTGTAAGTACAGCATATTGACACACATTCCATGCATTGGCTGCCAAAACATCATTTGAACGCTGATTCAGAATGGAATTGAGGATCAGTCTCTTATCTGGATCATCCTCTCCGGGCGCCGTTACATTAAACGTCATGGAATAAGCACAGGGATAAAGCGCCATCTCATGCAAATCCTGATGCACATACATATTGGTCATAATACGGCGGCTGAAGGGATTATGCTTAAGATCGTACAAAACCCT
>CAJOOT010000052.1 GCA_905236215.1 uncultured Eubacterium sp. | reverse complement strand
TGTCTCATATGAACAGCAGCAGACATTTGCTTGATGATTTTGCCGAAAAGCTAGAGGAGATTTCGGTTATTGAAAAAGCTCCGAAGGTAGAAGGCCGTACATTGAGTCTCGTGCTTGGTGTAAAAAAATAGTGATTGGAATAATATATCAATTTGATTGGAGGAAACAAAAATGCCTAAGATGAAAACTAAGAGCTCTGCAGCCAAGAGATTCAAGGCGACAGCTTCAGGAAAACTCAAGAGAAACAAAGCTTATAAGAGCCATATCCTTACCAAGAAGTCTGCTAAGAGAAAGAGAAACCTTAGAAAGTCAACTGTTACGGATGATACAAACGAGAAGAATATGAAGAAGATTCTTCCGTATATTTAATGGGTTTTGAAGTCTTTTTGAAGGAGGAATATATAAATGGCAAGAATTAAAGGCGGTTTGAACGCCAAGAAAAAACATAACAGAGTATTAAAGCTCGCTAAGGGTTATAGAGGAGCACGTTCCAAGCAGTATAGAGTAGCCAAGCAGTCGGTTATGAGAGCTCTTACCAGCTCATATGCAGGCAGAAAGCAGAGAAAACGTCAGATGCGTTCTCTGTGGATTGCCAGAATCAACGCAGCTGCCCGTATAAACGGTCTTTCCTACAGCAAAATGATGTACGGACTTAAGCTTGCTGGTGTAGACATGAACAGAAAGATGCTTTCTGAGATGGCAGTCAATGATGCTCAGGGTTTTGAGGCTCTTGCAAACGTTGCAAAGGAAAAGCTTGCTTAATTTATTACATTTTACATTAAAACTTAAAAGAGTCCTTCGGGACTCTTTTTGTGAATATCAGGAGAATATATGAGCGTACTTGTGACGGGTGGAGCCGGCTTTATCGGCAGCCATACGGTTATTGAACTTATCAATGCGGGATACGACCCGGTTGTTATAGATGATCTTTCCAATTCGCGTTTAGAAGCGCTGAAAAGAGTAGAAAAAATCACGGGAAAAAGGATTCCTTTTTACGAAAATGATGTCTGCGATAAAGAGGCTCTCAATAATATCTTTATGGAGCATAGGACAATAGATTCCGTTATCCATTTTGCGGGATATAAGGCGGTTGGAGAGTCGGTAGAAAAACCTCTTATGTACTATACCAACAATCTGGTCAGTACTCTGACGCTTCTTCATGCCATGAAAGAATATGATGTAAAGAACATTATATTCAGTTCTTCAGCTACGGTATACGGCACTCCGGCGGAGATCCCCATTACCGAGAAGTGCCCAAGAGGAGAGACTACAAATCCTTACGGAACCACAAAAGCAATGATAGAGCGCATTCTTGAGGATATATCCAAAGCAGATGCATCAATGCACATTATGCTTCTGCGTTATTTCAATCCCGTTGGCGCACATGAAAGTGGTCTTATAGGAGAGGATCCAAAAGGCATTCCGAACAATCTCATGCCTTATATTACACAGGTGGCTGTCGGCAAATTAAAAGAGCTTGGGGTGTTTGGCGATGATTATGATACGAGTGACGGCACAGGGGTAAGAGACTATATTCATGTTGTGGATCTGGCAAAAGGCCATGTGGCTGCATTGTCAAAGATTGATGAAAAAGCCGGGGTAAATATATATAATCTCGGTACCGGCAACGGATACTCCGTACTGGATATGGTCAAAGCTTTTTCAAAAGCCTGCGGTAAAGAAATCCCCTACAGCATTAAACCCAGACGTGCCGGAGATATTGCCGAATGCTATGCAGATCCGTCTAAGGCTGCCGAAGAACTTGGATGGAAGGCGGAAAAGACTTTGGAGGAAATGTGTGCTGATTCCTGGAGATGGCAGAGCCAAAATCCCAACGGGTTTCAGTCGTAAGCGTGTTTAGCGGAAAGGAAATTGATATGAGTGCCGGTGGAGTTGTTGCGATTTTATGTATAATAAGTGCTTTGCTTGTGGCTTGGGTCATATTTGGCGGGAAAAAATAATATTTGTCAAAAAAGTGCTTGCATTCTTAATGCGAATAAGATAGAATATCAAATGTTGAGCGTATAGCTTAACATTTGGCTCGTTGGTCAAGTGGTCAAGACGCCGCCCTCTCAAGGCGGAATCACGAGTTCGACTCTCGTACGGGCTATTGCTGTTTTTACAGCCCAACCCGGAAATGTCTTGGATTAGCCGAATGGCTGGTTCAGGGCGTTTCGTTTTTTATAGGGGGATTTATTATGAATGATAACGCTTCCTCAAATAAAGAAACTCTAATCTTTCTTTTGCCATACAATGACATTCTTAAAATGTTCCTTGTCGAACTTGCTAAGGGCTTTGAAAAAATTGGTTTTAGATGCCTGTATCTGGATCCGCAAAAAAAAGCAGAAGCCCTGAATATAATCCTTGGCGCAATATCACAAAAACCTGCAGCTGTTTTTGCGTTTAATCACCTGGGTCTTGGACTTTCTTTATCCGGAAACACTTCAATTTGGGAAACACTTGATATTCCCTGTGTGGATATTTTGACAGATCATCCATATCACCTCTATCAGGATTTTGATATTCTTCCCCCCAAAACAGCTATTATCTGTGTTGACAAAAATCATCTTGGTTTTTTATCCAGATTCTATCCCGGTTTTCCGGTTACCGGTTTTTTGCCACATGGGGGTCTTAATCCGGAAGGACAGATAAAACCGCTGACCGACAGAAATATTGATGTTTTGTATGCCGGCGGTTTGGCTGTGGACTTTGCCGACAATTATGTTCCGGATGTTTCGATATTTGACTTTGATGCAATAAGTATCGGAGACAGGACACTGGATCTTATGATTGCCTGTCCGCAAAAAACTTTTGAGGGTGCCATAGAAGAAATTTTGATGGAGGACTCTATTTTTCTTAGCGATGAAATTCTTAAAGAACTTATCATAAGAATGCGTCATATAGATACCAAAGCTGTGGTTTATTTTAGAGAAAAAGCCGTATCTGCCGTAGCAAAAAGAAAAATAGGGTTGACTCTTTACGGAAGCGGATGGGAAAATATGCCCTGGTATTCTTCTTTAAATGTTACTCACAAAAAGAATATCAGCCCGTATGAGCTTTCAAAAGTTATGATGGATTCTAAGATTGTATTAAATACCATGACATGGTTTAAAGACGGATCAAACGAAAGAATCTATAATGCTCAGCTTGCCGGAGCTTTGGCAATATCCGACACTTCTTTATATTTAAAAGAAACTCAAAAAGGCTATGTTGGCAATGATGACAAAGATGAAAGAAATATGGTGTTTTATGAAATAGACAAGCCTGATTTTCTTCCTGATATTATTGATTTTATGCTTGATAATCCTGATTCTTCACAGAAGATTGCTGACAGGGGAAGATTTAGCGCATTGGAAAATAACACCTGGGAAATAAGATCTCGGGAACTTTTTGATGAGCTGTTTCCCGTATTAAAAATGCTGTGAACTATGTATTTGACCTTGTTTTTTGTTTCTTGTGTGTATGTTAAGCCTTCGATTTTAGTTGAATTTAATACAAAAATAAAGCATAGAGCTTGCTTTTTTCTTTATAAAGTGCTATAGTCCTTTATGATGTTATGTTACTTAATGTAAGAGTGGGTGCCGACCCACTCTTGTTTATTGTATGAATTTAAATAGCAGGAGAAGCATATGACAAACGCCAAAAGCTATGAAGAGATAACATCTAAACTCATAACTCCGATTGTAGAGCAATTTGGATGCACTTTGGTTGATGTGGAATATGCCCGTGAGAACTCGGGAAATTATCTCAGGGTATACATTGAAAAGGATGGCGGTGTTTCAATCGACGATTGTGTGGATGTGAGTCGTGCGTTTAATCCCATCCTTGATGAGAAAGATTTCATAGAAGAGGCCTATACCTTTGAGGTGAGTTCACCCGGTGCGGACAGAGTGTTAAAAAAAGATACGGATCTTAAGCTTGCTTTGGGAAGAAGCATATCAATTAAGACTTATCAAAAAATCAATGGTAAAAAGGAATTTGTAGGTATCCTCAAAGAATGGGATGATTCATCGGTTACCATCACTGATGAAGATGGAGACAATATAGATTTTAATAGAAGTGATGTTTCAATCATGAGATTGTTATTTGATATGCATCAGGATCTGGAAGAGGATAAAAAGCGTTCAGGAGGAAAACAATGAATACAGAACTGCTTGAAGCATTGGATATGCTCGAAAGAGAAAAGAACATCAGCCGTAAGGCGCTGGTGGAAGCAATTGAGAATTCGCTTATCACGGCATGTAAAAACCATTTCGGAAAGTCTGACAATATGACTGTTTCCGTAAATATGGAGACCGGTGATTTTGATGTTATTGCAAAAAAAACAGTTGTTGAAAAAGTAGAAGATCCGGTCATGGAAATCTCTCTTTCCGAAGCACAGACGGTCAAAGAAGATGCCCAATTGGGAGATGAACTTTCTGTAAAGATTGATTCCAAGGAATTTGGCCGTATCGCTACAATGAATGCGAAAAATGTTATCCTTCAGAAGATACGTGAAGAAGAAAGAAGTGTACTTTTCGGCGAATATAAGGAAAAAGAACGCCAGGTTGTCACCGGCGTTGTGCAGAGACGTATGGGCAAGAACATTTCCATAAATCTCGGAAGGCTTGACGGTGTTCTCAACGAGAACGAAATGATAAAAGGCGAGGTTCTTCGCCCGACAGAAAGAGTCAAGGTTTTTGTACTTGAGGTAAGGGATCTTCCGAAAGGTCCAAGAGTATATGTTTCACGTACTCATCCCGAACTTGTTAAAAAGCTCTTTGAATCTGAGGTTACTGAGGTAAGAGATGGCATAGTGGAGATCAAAGGTATTGCAAGAGAGGCAGGAAGCCGTACAAAGATTGCCGTTGTATCAAATGACGAAAATGTTGATCCCGTTGGCGCATGTGTAGGTCTCAATGGCTCTCGCGTTAATTCTATCGTAGGAGAGCTTCACGGAGAAAAGATTGATATAATTTCCTGGAACGAAAATCCTGCTATGCTCATTGAGAATGCATTGAGCCCGGCCAAAGTTATCTATGTTATTGCTGATGCTGATGAGAAGACAGCGGATGTAGTGGTGCCGGATTATCAACTTTCGCTTGCTATCGGTAAGGAAGGCCAGAATGCCAGACTTGCTGCCAGACTTACCGGATACAAGATAGATATCAAGTCCGAATCTCAGGCTAAAGAGGCCGGTGATTTTATCGGATATGATGAAGAAGATTACGAAAACTATCAGGAGTTTGAAGAAGAAGAGCTTAATGATCTTGACTCAGACAATCTTCTGGCTTTTGATGAAGAAGAATACGAGGAGACTGAACTCGAAGCGGAAGATGAGCTTGTAATTGATGAAACTGTATTCGATGAAGTATCTTCTGAAGATATCGAAGAATAAATCTTATGTAAACTTGTTTAAGGACAGGGAGTGAAAATATGCCTGATCATAACAAAAATGAGCGCATGTGTGTGGCATGCAGAAGCATGAAACCCAAGTCGACGCTTATCAGAGTAATAAAATCCGGCGAAGATATATTCCTTGACTTAAGCGGAAAGGCAAATGGACGCGGAGCATATATCTGCAAGAATGAAGAATGCATCAAACAGGCAATGAAACGCAAGTCACTTAACAGATCGCTGAAATGCAATGTTCCCGAAGAAGTCTATTCGCAAATAATGGAGCTTATGTCTTAGCAATGAACGACCCCATTCTCTCTTTGATCGGGCTATGCTTAAGAGCCGGACGGCTTAAGAGCGGAACCGGCGCTTTTGAGAGCATCAAAACAAATGAAGCAAATCTTATCATTATTGCAGATGACGCTTCTGAAAACACATTGAAAAAAGCAACGGACAGCTGTGCATATTACGGAGTTGATTATCGTATCTACGGCACAAAAGAGTCACTTGGACACGCAGTTGGAAAAGAGATAAGAGCTGTACTTGCTGTCACGGATCCGGGCTTTTCGGATTCAATCATTAAAAAGTTAGACGCACTTAACCGGACGTCATAAGGAGGTTACTTTTATGGCAAAACTGAGAATTCGTGAAATCGCAAAGGAGCTTGATGTTTCCAATAAAGACATCATTGCGTTTCTGACGGAAAAGACCGGGCAGGAATATAAGCCTGCAAGCTCTATGGAAGAAGACGCAGAAGCGGCTGTACGCGCGCATTTCGAAAAAAAATCCGCTGATGTTCCGAAAAAAAACAGTGCTCCGGAAGAGCCCGAAAAAAAAGCTGCGGATTCAGATAAGGCTTCAGAGGCAAATAAGGCATCTGCAGAGAAGTCTGTTAAGAAGAAAAAGAATATTTCTGTTGTGTTCAATTCTCAGAATAGAAATACCAGAGGTGGAGCAGGTGC
>CAJOOT010000051.1 GCA_905236215.1 uncultured Eubacterium sp. | reverse complement strand
TGTTTTCCCCAATCTCTTTAAGATATACTTCAAGCGCTTCGAACATCACCACTATGATGCCGCTTCTGTTGGACTGTGTTATCCTTAAGGTAAACTGCTGAATCTGCTCTTTTGTCATAAAGTCACCTATCTGAGCATCTGCAATGCCTGATCCGGAAGCTCATTGGCCTGGGCAAGTACCGAAGTTCCCGCCTGTACCAGAATCTGCATATTGGTAAATGTGGTCATCTCATCGGCCATATCCACATCCACTATACGTGAATAAGCGCTTGTCAAAGACTCTTCTGTGGTCTCAAGGTTGTTGTATGTATGCTCAAGACGGTTCTCATATGCACCAAGCGACGCTCTTACCGAATTAAGTTTTTCAAGCGCTATATCATAAATACCTATCGCACGCGAAGCTCCGGCAGCACTCTGAACATTGACCTTATCTATCCCAAGATTATGTGCGGAAAGATTGGGAAGCTCTACTTCAATAGCCTGTTTTTCATTGGCGCCTATCTGAAGGTAAAGCGGTCCCATATCCGTAACTTCTACAGTAACGGTACCTTTTTCACTCGCTTCTGTGATAAGCTCAAAGCCGTCTACACCGTGAATAGTGATCCTCTGACCGTCTATTACATATGACTCTCTTCCGGTAAATGATGAATTTGCGCCGGAATCAATATTAATCTCTGCATCTGTTCCTGTGCTGACTGCCGAATAATTATTAGCTTCAATGCAAACATCCTGAAATCCCAAAGCACTTGCTATACTGCTATCCGAGCAGGAAATGGTTATACTTACCGCATCTCCGTACTCTTTGTGCAAAAATTCTATCGTTTCTCCATATGTAAAATCCTTTGATGAATTCCCATCAACAAATGCAATTTCCACATTGGCTTTTTCACAAACATCGCAAAGCGAATCCCACAAATCACTTGCGCTTTCGCCGGCAGTTACACTCATCTGCACTCCGTTTATCGTAAATGTTCCGGAGGTTGTCGGTGTATAGGAACCCTGTGATAAGAATCCTGCCCTTGTAGCCGCCTTGGAAACCTCAAATATGTAATTGCCCGGTGAAGCATTGCTGGTATCTATAACCGTAACCGAATTTGGATTGGATACGGAGTCGCCGGTAATGGTGGCATACGATCTTATATCCAAAGAACCGTCAAAAAGATTGATGTTATTGTACTCGGTATCATTTGAGATCCTGTCTACTTCTTCCGTAAGAGATTCTATTTCCTGCTGCAGACTCGCTCTGTCGGTCGGGGTATTTGTATCACTTGCTGCCTGAACTGAAAGCTCGCGCAAACGTTGTACTATCTGAGTAAGCTCTCCCATAGCGCCATCAGCCGTCTCCACAACAGATGTGCCGTTCCTCGAGTTTTCCGATGCCTGATCTAAACCGTGGATCTGGGCTCTCATCTTGATAGAGATAGCGGTACCCGACGGATTGTCCTTTGCGTGGTTTATTTTGAGACCCGATGAAAGGCGCTCCGTGGATTGGGAAAGCCTTCCTTCATTGAAAAGAAGATGATCGTTGGAGATCATAGCTGAAATATTATGGTTTATCTTCATAAGACAGACTCCTCCTTGGGAAAATTATAGTGCCTCCTTGGGGACGTCCGTGTCCTATCAGGTAATCCGTTATATTTTTTATCGGACTTTTGCATAAAATCTTAACCTTTTGACTTAATGATGTTAAAATGCATACATAATCGCGTATCTGACACTCGGAGAGGACAATATTATGGATCGTCAAAAAATCATAATAAAAACCAGTATCATAGGCATAATTACCAATATTGCTCTGGTAGCCTTTAAAATGATTGTAGGACTTCTTTCAAATTCCATTGCCGTTATTCTTGATGCCGTAAACAACTTAAGCGATGCCCTCTCAAGCGTCATCACAATCATCGGCACCTGGCTGGCAGGACGCGCACCGGACAAAAAACATCCTCTCGGACACGGCAGGACGGAATACATATCTCAGTCTATCGTGGCTGCAATTGTGCTTTATGCCGGCGTCACCTCTCTTATTGAGTCCGTCAAAAAAATTATCTCACCTGAAGAGACCTACTATGATACCACAGGTATTATCATCATTGCGGCAGCTGTAGGCGTTAAGCTTATTCTCGGTATGTATGTCAAAAAGAAGGGCAACGAGGTAAACTCCGGATCTCTTGTGGCATCGGGCTCGGATGCATTATTTGACGCAGTTCTCTCAGCATCGGTTCTCTTTTCGGCAATACTGAAGATTATGACCGGTATCAGTATTGAAGCCTGGATAGGTGCCGTTATTTCCATAGTCATCGTCAAATCCGGCATTGAGATGATACTTGAAGCCGTGGACGAGATCCTGGGAGCCCGTATGGATTCATCTCTCACAAAATCCATCAAGAATACCGTTTCCTCAGACAAAGATGTTCTGGGAGCATATGATCTTCTTTTAAATAACTACGGTCCCGATAAACTTATCGGATCCATACATGTAGAAGTAAGATATGATATGAGTGCAGAAGAGATAGATTCCATGAGCCGCAGGATTACCGATACTGTACTTAAAGAGCACGGTGTTTTCATTACCACTGTCGGCATATATTCACATAATACCGGAGACAACGAAGCCTCTCGCATGCGTTCAGAAATCACTAAACTTGCGACCTCCCATGACGGAGTTCTTCAGATTCATGGGTTTTATGTCAACCAAGAAACAAAAAACGTCACCTTTGATGTTATAATTGATTTTTCACAGGATCGTACCGCTGTATATGAAGATATCTGCCGCGAAGTGAAAGAATCCTATCCTGACTATAACTTCAGGATAACCCTG
>CAJOOT010000050.1 GCA_905236215.1 uncultured Eubacterium sp. | reverse complement strand
GTTTTGCAATGGCCACCGAAGACGTGACAGGAAACACTTTCATTTCGTGATCGAGCCAGTTTTTCATATATTTACCGGGGAGTCCCGCTCCGGTGGTCACTATACCAACCCCTTCTTCAGCTATCATCTGTGCCATCTCATCCACATGGGGATTCATCAGCATCAGATTTACACCGAAGGGCTTATCTGTAAGCTCACGGCAGGTTTTTATCTCATTACGGAGCATATCCGTATCCATTCCGCCTGCGCCGATGAGTCCGAGAGCTCCTGCGTTTGATACTGCCGCAGCAAATGTTCCCGTGGCAATGTTTGCCATTCCTCCCTGTATGAAGGGATATTTTGTTCCGAAAATCTCATTTATCCTCATGATCTTCTCCTTTGTCAAACCATCTAAAATTCCAACAGTCCGCTGGCTTTTGTAAGTCCTCCTCCAAAGCCTATGCAGGCAACTTTCATACCCTTTTTCAGTCTGCCTTCTTCTGCAAGTTCATCTATCAATATTGGTATAGAGGCTGCCGATGTATTGCCGTATCTTTCCATGTTCATTACAAACTTATCCTCATGCTCTTTCCATTTTTTCTGAACATGTGCTATAATCCTGGCATTTGCCTGATGGCAGATTACAAAATCCATATCATCCATCGAAAAACCCGTCTTTTCCAAAAGATCCTTTAAGAGCTCATCTATGGCAGCTACGGCAAACCTGAATATTTCCTTTCCGTTCATGTGAACGTAAGGCTCGGCCCCTGACAATCCGTCACAAAACAAAGCCTCCTTTTCTCCCTTTGCGCAAAGCTTCCCATAGTAGCAATGTTTATCCGACTTCTCTATTATCACGGCGCCCGCTCCGTCTCCGAACAACACACAGGTGGTCCTGTCTTCCATATTTAAGATACGGGAAAGCTGCTCTGCCCCTATAACAAGCGCATACGGTCTTTCATCAGTAAGAAACTTCTGTGCTATATTGATGCCATACAAAAAACCCGAACAGGCCGCATTTACATCAAATGAAGGCATATCCTCCGGTAAATCTAGCACCTTTTGCACCATGCACGCAGCCGAAGGTGTGGCGTAATCCGGTGTGATTGTGGCCACTATGCAGCAGGCAAGCTTTGATACATCTATCTCCGATCGCTCTATGGCTTTTGCTGCTGCTTTTGCGCAAAGTTCGTAGTGTTTCTCATCTTTGCTGAAATATCTGCTGCGGATGCCTGTCCTTGTGGATATCCACTCATCGCTGGATTCTACCTTGGAAGCAAGCTCATCATTAGTCACCTTTTGCTCCGGAAGGGCTCTTCCCGTGGCCAAAACTCTCATTCCACTCATGCTCCCATCCTCCGAAACTTTTCATATCTCATCTGCGCAAGCTCTTCTCCCGAATAGCTGCCCAGTCTCTCAATCTCGTGAGCTATTACTTCTCTTACCTTTTCCATACCCAAAAGCTTATCCTGTTGGATGCCGCCTTTAGGCTCTTTTATTACTCCATCTATCAGTCCGTATTCGAAAAGATCCGATGCCGTCATCTTCATCCTGTCACACGCCTCTTTTTTTCTGTTTGCATCTTTCCAAAGTATGCTTGCGAAGCCCTCGGGAGAAAGTATGGAATAAACTGCATTCTCCAGCATCCATACCGAATTTGCCACTCCTATGGCAAGAGCTCCTCCGCTGTTGCCTTCGCCTGTTACAATGGCTATGACAAGGGTCTTCAATGCACTCATTATCTTCAAGTTTTCCGCAATAGCCACACTTTGACCATTGGATTCGGCTTCAAGACCGGGATAAGCCCCCGGAGTATCTATAAAAGTGATGACAGGCCTTCCGAACCGTTCCGCCTGCTTCATCAGGCGTGCGGCTTTTCTGTACCCTTCCGGTTCGGGCATTCCAAAGTTGTATTTTAAGTTTTCGTCCAAATTCTTGCCTTTGTGATGGGCAATCACAGTGACGGGTTTTCCGTTAAATCTGGCAATCGCACCGTAAATGGCAGGGTCTTCCTTTCCCAGCCTGTCGCCCTTTAGCTCAATTACATCCGTAAAGAGCTCTTCCATATACTCATCTATCCCGGGACGTTTTGCATCTCTGGCGATAAGCACTCTTTCATAAGCTGTTATGTGTTTCATTTTTTGTCTATACCTGATGAATACGCATGATCCTTATCAGAATCTCCCTAAGATCCCTGCGTTCCACTATCTTATCTACAAATCCGTGTTCAAGCTGAAACTCCGACCTCTGGAACCCTTCGGGAAGTTTCTGACCTATTGTCTGCTGAATGACTCTGGGACCTGCAAAGCCAATAAGAGCACCGGGTTCAGCCAATATTATGTCACCTAAATTGGCATAGCTGGCGCTCACTCCTCCGGTAGTCGGATGTGTCAGTATGGAAACAAACAGCTTTCCGGCTTCCTGATGTTTTCCTATCGCAGCCGAAGTCTTGGCCATCTGCATAAGAGAAAACATTCCCTCCTGCATTCTGGCTCCACCGCTGGCAGACACTATAACAAGCATAAGTCCCTCTTCGGTGGCGGTTTCCACAAGCCTTGTAATCTTTTCCCCTGTGGCAGCTCCCATACTTCCCATTAGGAAGGTGCTATCCAAGACACCAATTGCACAGGGAATACCTCCAATTAAAGCTCTTCCGCAAAAGAAACCTTCTTTCATATTTCTTTTGGCCTTAACCTCGCTCATCTTTTCCCTGTAACCGGGAAAATTCAAAGGGTCAGTTCCTTCGATTTCCGAAAAAAGTTCCTCAAAACTTCCCTCGTCAACAAGCATTCCTATTCTCAGACGCGCATTCACGGGCATGTGGTATCCGCATGAAGGGCAAACGTATAAATTGTTCTTCCATTCAGACTTCACGAACCTTTTTTTGCAGCCTTTACATGCCACAGGTGTTCCCTGCGGGCTTGCTTTCTGCTCACGGAGTTTCTTAAATGACAGAAATGTAGCCTTTCGATCCTCAAAACGATCGCTCATCCTAGCTCACATCCTTTTCCAAAAACTGATCTCTGCTCTGCCTGTCCCATTCCAAAAGGCCCTCGGTATTCTCTTCCAAAAACCCGGTATCGTACTGTCCCTTCAGAAAATCCGGATTAAAAGACAGAAGGAACAGAAACTCTATGTTGGTCTCCACGCCGTCTATCATGATTTCTTCCAGTGCCGTGCGCATCCGGCGTATAGCATCAAGTCTGCCATTTGCATGCACTATTATCTTGGCCACCATGGAGTCATAGAACGGGCTTATATCACAATCCTGATACAGTGCAGTCTCCGTACGCACTCCTATGCCGTCCGGAAGATGAAGAAAGTCCACATGGCCGGGGCTGGGCGCAAAATTCCTGAAGGGATTTTCTGCATTGATCCTGCACTCTATAGCGTGACCGCTAAAAGTTATGTCGCCCTGTGTAAAGCTCAGAGGCAAGCCCGCAGCAATGCGGATCTGCTCCTTCACAAGGTCTATACCTGTCACTGCCTCGGTAACAGGATGTTCCACCTGAATACGGGTATTCATTTCTATGAAATAGAATTCGCCCTTGCTGTCAACCACGAACTCCACGGTACCTGCACTGTAATATCCTGCTGCCCTCGCAGCCCTTACTGCCGCCTGTGCCATCCTTCTTCTCTGCCTGTCATTGAGAAAATGTGCCGGCGACTCCTCAAGCATCTTCTGATTACGTCTCTGAATGGAACAATCCCTCTCTCCGAGGTGGACGATGTGTCCCTTTTTGTCTCCCAAAATCTGAAATTCTATATGATGCGGATTCTCTATAAGCTTCTCAAGATACATACTCCCGTCACCGAAAGCACTTACAGCCTCAGCCCTGGCTTCTTCAAACGCCTGCCTGATCTCATGCGCAGAATACGCTCTTCTCATGCCGCGTCCGCCGCCTCCGGCCGACGCTTTGATAAGTACCGGATAACCCACTTTTTGAGCTATCTCCATGGCTTCTTCCGCACTTTCCACAAGTCCGTCAGATCCCGGCACTACCGGCACCCTGTTATTTTTCATAAGGCTTCTTGCCGCCTGCTTGTCACCCATCTTCTCCATGATATCCGCCGACGGACCTATAAATACAATGCCTTCCTTCTCACACATACGCGCAAACTCAGCATTTTCCGAAAGGAATCCGTAGCCCGGATGGATAGCTTCACAGCCGCTCCTTTTAGCCGCCTCAATTATCTGGCTCATATTAAGGTAGCTGTCTTTGGCGGCAGGCGGGCCTATGCAAATGGCTTCATGCGCCATCTTGACCGGAAGAGAATCCTTGTCAGCAGTAGAATAGACTACGACTGCGTCCACATCCAGGCTCCTTAAGCACCTTATGATCCGCAGGGCTATCTCTCCCCTGTTTGCGATAAGAACACGCTTAAACATTAGCTGCCTCCCTGATGTAGAGAAGTTCCTGATCATATGCCACAAAATCACCGTTTTTTACAGCTATGCGGCTTATCACGCCGTCACATTTGGCCGGAATCTCGTTCATCATTTTCATGGCTTCGATAAGCCCTACTATCTCGCCCTTTTTCACCACCTGGCCTTCTTTTACATAAGGCTCGGAATGAGGATCGGGTGCTGCATAAAAAGTGCCCACAAGCGGAGCCTTTACAGCTACAGCTTCGGACTCTTCCTTTTTTTCATCCTCGGGCTTTTCCTCTCTTATAAAGGGGGCTGCCTGAACTTTGTTTTGGACCGGCTCCACATTACCGTCCTTTTTCAGACGGATGCAAAAATCCCCCTGTTTAAGCTCAAGTTCATTAAGTTTGCTGTCTTCAAACCGATCAAGAATCTTTTCAAGATCTTCTCTGTTTAATTCCATATCAAACACCTTCTCATTCTTGCAGTTCTCCGCTTTAGCCCTTTAAGCCAGTCGGGGTTCAGGCTCCGACTGAGTTAAATGCTCCGCGAGGATGCTTTATTTGTGAGAATCGATAAACTCCACAATGTTACGTACCGTCTTCATATTTTCAAGTTCCTCATCGGGAATGGAGATTCCATAATGCTCCTCTATAGCCATGTTGAGCTCCACAGCATCAAGCGAATCAGCATCAAGATCCTCTGCAAGTCTGGAATCCATCTTGATGTCATCAATGTCAATACTAAGTGTTTCCACCATGATTTCTCTTACTTTTTCAAATGTCATTTTTGTTCTCCTTTTTTAGCTTTATTTATTTAGTTAAGTTTACTTACTTAAATCTTTTTAAATATTAGACTAAGCTAACTCCAATGTCAATAGTTTTTCTCATGTGGTCGATCATGGGATACATCATGACGTTTGAGGATGGTATTACAGGAAAGATTGCAACGACAGGAACATACACCTTATCCGACGGAGATAAAATTCCCCTCTTCACACCGGAGCGGAAGAGGGGAATTTGGAGGTAGCATTTACTCAACGATAATAACCACGTTTTCATATGTGCCGGGTTTGAGTTCGGAAACGGCTTTGCCCGGATTGTTGATATCGGTTACATCGGTATATATCTTTAGTGTGCCGGTCGATGAGGTGATTTCACAGGAGTCATCTAAGGTGAGAGATCCGACATAGCTGTTGTGATCGACATTCCATACAGAATTATCG
>CAJOOT010000049.1 GCA_905236215.1 uncultured Eubacterium sp. | reverse complement strand
TGTGGGATGGAATGATCCAATTGACGATAATAGCAGAGATGTCGAAACATGGTATGGAGCAGATCCAACATTAGCGTTATAAATTCCAGCTTGTCGGGATGTTTATAAAAGCGTAATGATTCGAACACAATTCAAAAATGAGTTGTGTTTTTATATAGGAAGTTGGCACAAGTCGGTCAGGAAAAGATGACGGCTTTCATGTCCGCCGATCATCCGCTCGCCGGAAAACCCGGTAACGGCATCCGTCTTGCCGACTTGAAGGACCATCCACTGATCGTACCGAGCCGCGATGCCATCGTGGATATGATCTATAAGTGGTTCAAGGAAATCAACTGCGAACCGAAGATCGTCTGCAAGATGGATAATTATCTCGATGTCGCTGCTCTAGCCAGCCAGGGTGTCGGGATCAGCCTCTTTCCGAAAACATCTTATGTTCTGAATCCTCAGATCGCTGTCAAAGAGATCACCGATTCAAGCCGGGATATCGAATACATCTTTGTATGGCTGAAGGGCAAGCCGCTGCAGCAGATCGATGAAACCTTCGTCGATCATGTCCAAGCCACGGCAAACGGCATCGCCCGCTGATCAGCAAAAAAGGAGCGTTATTCCTGAAACCCGATAATATCACGAGGTTTGGGGATCGCTCCTTTTATGATTGTAATTTTCTTGTATATCCGGTTTACTCTTTGGCAAACGGCCCGTAGCACGTATCGTGTTCTTTCCAGATCCTGATGATCGAACGGATCGTCGGATAGAGGTAGACCGCGATCATGGCCAGATAAACGATAATGACCATTTTCCCTGTTGAGGCATCACTGATCGTATACTGTCCGGATACCGACTTTCCTTCATACAGTGCTCCGGTCACCATCAGCAGAAAATCATTGGCCGCATGAAGCAAAGCCGCTCCGCCGAGCTTTCTGGTGTGCATCATGATATCGCACATGGTAATGCCGAGCATCCCGGTCTGAATGATCTTAAGAAGCGACTGGACAAATACAAGCGGATCTTTGAGGCTCAAAGATGACACGTGGACTCTTCCGAATGTCCAGCAGCTGAACAGCACAGCAAACATGATCAGCACTTTCTTGCCGCCGAAAACACCGAGCAGGGAACCGAAAGTAATGCCCCTGTACAAGATCTCCTCAAAGAAACCGATCAGTAGACAGACCAAAATGACAGCGACGAAATTGATCAGGAAGCCCTGGGCAAGCGGCGTCCCTTTTCTGACCGAACTGATCACGTTCCATATCGAACCGGCGATACCCAGGATCAGAAAAGGCCATCCTACCTTGAAAGCATAGCCGACGCTTTCCCTATCGATACCCAGCCATTTCCTTCCGCCTAAAACGATCATGAAAATGATCGCCAGGATCAGCGGGAGCGCTTCCCCGATTGCCGTTTTAAACAGCGGCGGGACAGGCAAAGAAGCGGTAACGCCATTGGCGATCGCCTGTGAAAAAATGATGACTGCCGTAACAGGCACGGATATGATCAGTCTGATCCATGCCTTCGGGCTTTTTAAACCTGCGTTCTGTTTCATAAGATCTGTCATAAAATGACCCGCCTTTCCAATAAATACTTTATTTTTATCACAAATCACGATGAATAACAATCCCGCAAGTAAAAGAAAAAGACAAACAATAAAAGATAAGGACAGCAAAAGCTCTGAGAATTGAATAAAGAATCAGAGCTTTTTCTTTTATTCGCAGATGAGAACAACACTTGGATACATACGGGAGATATTGGTACAGTTGACAAGGATGGTTTTGTTTACATAAAAGGGCGATTAAAACGGATTTACGCTGTTCGTTTATTTCCGCAGAGGATCAAAGAGTATACGGAATCATTGGACCTTGTCAAATCTTGCGCTGTTGTAGTCGAAAAAAATGACAAAAGAGGATATGTACCAATTGTGTTTGTTGTTTTGAATGGTTTAGAGAATAGTCATTCAAATGCGATGACTGTGTTAAGAGAGGCATGGCAAAATGACTTGGCGGATCAAGAACAACCGGCAAGAATCCATATTCTTTCAAAAATCCCAGTCACTGCATCAGGAAAAATAGATTATCAAAAACTCGAAGAAATGTCTGTTGACCCTATGATTGCCGCCAAGAATTAAGACAGAAAAGTTTCCTGGCTGATAAAGTGTACATTCTCGATAGTTATTCAGAAATAAATCAAAAAAACGAAAACAAGCCTCCTTCATGGGTGCTTGTTTTATGCCTTCTGTTGGCTGTTACGTGAGTCATTCCAAATGTGTGACAATCCAGACTAGAAGTTCATCGTATCCTTTCCTTCCAGTTGCAATATCAACTCTATTTTTCTATGCATGATTCACGGAGTTTCCACACGATGTGAAAAAAAGTGAGAAAAAAATGAGAGAAATATGGAAGTATATTTGCCCTTTTGTACCGGCTGTACTTTCAGGAAAATTGAAGAGCCCGTCAGAGAATAATCTTATTGAGTATTCCGCTCCATCTGAGCCACACATTCCGCTTTTGTGAGCCGCCCTTTCCGGCGATTGAGCCAAATCGTCATTCCGATAACTAAGCCACCTCCATATTAAGATGATGATGCAGACTGTAGTCTGCTTATTGTCTTAAAGAAATGGAGGTATTTTATTATGAGTGACAATAAGAAGATTCTTTCCCTTTACTACGGTGAAGGGCTGTCTCAAAGAAAGATCGCTGATATGATGGGCATGTCAAGAAACACGATCTCTCCGATCTGTAAAAGAGCGGATAAGTTGTCAATAACGTGATTATGACCTTGATCCCTTTATGACCTCTCTTCCGCATTCGCTGCATCGAAATGTCATGACAGGCATCATTGTTCCGTCCGGAGCTCTTTGCACTCTTGTGGAAACTAAGGACATTTCTTTACCGCAGCCCGGACAATAGACATGGTTTATTATTCTTCCCGGAGTTACTCCGTTTTCTCCGCCGGTAACGTTATCCAGATCTTTGCAATTCATTATTTCAGATGTCTTTGTCATTTTTATGTCCTCCTTATAAAGTATAATAGAAAAGAGACAAAAATGAGTAATGAAATAGTAATCTTCAAAGATGGTGATGTGAATATAGAAGTTCAGGTCAATCCCGA
>CAJOOT010000048.1 GCA_905236215.1 uncultured Eubacterium sp. | reverse complement strand
GAATGCATACCGGGAGGCCCGGACAATAATACCCCACAATAATCCCTTGAAATAAAGATCGGATATGCGCCGGGCGGTTGAAGTCCGAAGAGTTTCTTAATATAATTTAAGTATGCTTACTTATCATCTGAAAAAAGATGACGGTTCTATCCTTTATGAAGAGCTGTTTGACCATATCCGCCAGGATATTTTAAGCGGGACTCTGAAAAAAGATCAGAAGCTCCCCTCGAAACGCGCCCTCTCCAAGCATCTTAAAATCAGCATCACCACGGTTGAGAATGCATATCACAAGCTGATGGACGATCAATACATCCGCTCGGAACCGGGCAGAGGGTTTTTTGTGGATTTCGACGGGTCATCTTCCAACGTTTCCGATGGCTCACGGTTTCAGGGATGGAACGCAGCCGTTCCCTCACGTCTTAAGGCCGTTTTCAGCGATGTCAACATGCCTCCTCTTCCACAGGAAGAAGAGACTGACCCCAGCGATACCTTCTCCATGGATTTCAAGGGAAACAAGTGCAGCATGACCCTGTTTCCGGCCAAAACATGGATGAAGCTTATGAGAATGCTGATATCCGGTAATGATGCTGAGCTTTTTGAATCCATACCTTATAATGGGCATTATTCCTTAAGAAAAGCTATAGCTGACTACCTCAAAGGCTACCGCGGAATGAATGTAGATCCGTCCATGATCATAATAGGTGCCGGCACAGAATTTCTGTACAGAAGGCTTATGGAAATCCTTGGACCGGGCACCATGGTGGCTTTTGAAGATCCCGGCTATAAGCAGCTGGCTCAGATCTGCGTAAATTCGGGCGGTCTTTATTCCTATATTCCCATAGACAATCAGGGAATCAGCTCGCAGATCCTTGCCAATTCAAACACGGATGTAGTCCATGTTTCTCCCGCCAATCACTTTCCGACGGGCACCATCATGTCTGAAAGCAGGCGAAAAGAAGTCCTTCAATGGGCATACGAAACACCATATCGCTATATCATTGAAGACGACTATGATTGTGAGTTCTCCTCCGAAAGCGCTCATCTTTCAACTCTTTATTCAATGGACAGACAGGACAGGGTTATTTATATAAACACATTTTCCAAAAGTCTGGTATCTTCCATCAGAATAAGCTACATGATACTGCCGCGCTCACTGATGGCACTTTACCGCAGCACCCTGGGCTTCTATGCCTGCTCAGCTTCCGGCTTTGAACAGCAGACTCTGGCCAGGTTTATAAGCGATGGCTATTTCGAGCGCCATCTGGACAGGCTGATCAACTACTATGAAAAAAAGAAAAACTCCTTTATTTCTGCCGTAGAGGCATCACCATTTTCTGGTATCTGTAATATCCTTAAAGGAAATGCCGGTACTCACCTTCTCATTCAGGTACACACATCTATGAATGATGATGAGATAAAAAAAAGAGCCTCCGACCTTTCCATCAAAGTTTCCCTTCTGTCGGATTATTGCAATCGTCCAAGACCTGCATATCTGAGAACTCTGGTTATCAACTATGCCGGTATGGAAAATTCCGACATCAAACAGGCAGTTTCTCTTCTTGAACAGATGTTTGAGAAGGATCTTTCTTCCCTGTCCTGACACCTATCTGACCTTTAACTGACATTCCAAAATATATTCTGTATGACGCTTTTTTTCTTCTGTTTTGTTTGTTAATTTTAGTCCACGACCAATAAAAATGGTCTTGATACACTCAAACCAGACGAAGAAAGGAGCAACTTATGGCAAAAACGATGAAAGGCTTCGCTATGCTCAAGATAGGCGAAGTAGGCTGGATTGAAAAGGAAATTCCCGAATGCGGACCGCTTGATGCGATTGTACGCCCCCTGGCTATCGCTATATGCACCTCTGACGTGCATACAGTGTACGAAGGTGCTATCGGTGATCGTCACAACATGATTCTCGGTCATGAAGGATGCGGTGAGATCGTGCAGGTGGGTTCTCTCGTAAAGGACTTTAAGCCCGGCGACCGTGTACTCGTACCGGCTATTACTCCGGACTGGAACTCACTTGAGGCACAGGCAGGCTTCTCAATGCATTCGGGCGGAATGCTTGCCGGCTGGAAATTCTCTAACTTTAAGGATGGTGTATTCTCCGAATACTTCCATGTAAATGACGCAGACGGAAACCTTGCACTTATACCTGACGGCATGAGCGTCGAGGAAGCCTGCATACTTTCGGATATGGTACCGACCGGTTTCCACTCCGTTGAGCTTGCAGACGTACAGTTTGGTGATACTGTTCTTTGCATCGGTATCGGTGCCGTAGGACTCATGGCTGTAGCAGGCTCAAACTTGAGAGGCGCTTCCCGCATCATATGCGTTGGAACCAGACCTGTTTGCGTAGAAGCCGCAAAGGGCTATGGTGCTACAGACTTTATTGATTATCACCAGGGTTCCATTGAAGATCAGGTAATGGAACTTACCAACGGAAAGGGTGTTGACCGTGTATGCATAGCCGGCGGTACTGTCAATACTTTTGAATCAGCCATCAAGTCACTTAAGCCCGGCGGAAAGATTGGTTCCGTAAACTACCTCGGCAGCGGTGATTACGTAAATATTCCCCGTGTTGACTGGGGTTGCGGTATGGGTCATAAGCAGATAATGACCGGACTTATGCCCGGCGGACGTCTGCGCATGGAGAAGCTAAGCGCACTTGTTGCATCAGGAAGACTTG
>CAJOOT010000047.1 GCA_905236215.1 uncultured Eubacterium sp. | reverse complement strand
TCCGGGCGGAGCCGGGGGAACTCGGATGCTTATATTGAACATAGGAAGAGCGTTGAGGTTACTACGGATATATTTAACAGGGGGCTTTGTCTGCCGAGTGATAATATGCAGACGGCAGAGCAGGCGGAGGTTATTATTGAGGTGGTGAAGAGGTGCTTTGGGTAGCCCTTCTCACCCTCCCTTGCCTTTTGGTGGGCGATGATTGTTTCGTCTGGATTGAAATGGATATCTATTTTTTACGCAGCTGGGATAAAATGATATAATGATCGTGATTTGTTTGGATTGAAATATTTTTGGAAGATAAAACATTTGGGAAGAGGGATCAAAAAATATGAATATCATGTTATATAAGCATAATTCAGAAGCATACTGCTCCGCCATAGATATGCTTAAAAGCGTCGGCAAGGCGGCGGTGATACATCCGACCGGCACAGGTAAATCGTTTATAGGATTTAAGCTCTGCGAAGATCATCCGGACAAGAAGATATGCTGGTTGTCTCCGTCCCGGTATATCTATGATACACAGCTTGAAAATCTGGCCGAGAGCAGCAACGGGTATAGTCCTGACAATATCGAGTTTATCACCTACGCCAGATTAATGAACTATACGGATGCGGATATAGAAGAGATCAAGCCGGATTATATCGTGTTGGATGAGTTTCACCGCTGCGGCGCCCTTATGTGGAGTCAGGGGGTAGACAAGCTTTTAAACAGGTATAGGGATGTTCCGTTGCTGGGGCTTTCGGCTACCGCAATCAGGTATTTAGATAATCAGAGGGATATGTCCGATGAATTGTTTAACGGTCATATTGCGAGCACCATGACTTTGGGGGAGGCTATCGTAAGGGGCATATTGAATCCGCCAAAATATGTGCAGTATATCTATTATTATATGGAAGAATTGGAGAAATACGAGACGAGGATCAGCAAGATAAAAAACAAAAAGCGGAGGAAGCAGGCGGAAGAGTACCTTGAGAAATTAAAACGGGCGTTGGATAAGGCAGAAGGGCTGGATGTTATTTTTGATAAGCATATGACGGATCGATGTGGTAAGTACATTGTGTTCTGTTCAAATTATGAGGCGATGCAGGATGCAATGGAAAAGATAAGCGAGTGGTTTTACCTTGTGGATAAGAACCCGAAAGTATATTCTTTGTATACGGAAGATCCGTCCACAAGTCTCTCTTTTAAGCAGTTTAAGGAGGATGACGACAGTTCTCATTTGAGACTGCTCTATTGTATCGACGCTCTGAATGAGGGTGTACATGTGGAAGATGTATCAGGTGTGATCCTGCTCCGGCCTACAGTGTCTCCCACCATCTATAAGCAGCAGATTGGCAGGGCTTTATCTGCTGCAAAACACACTAAGCCCGTGATATTTGATGTGGTGAATAATATCGAAAACCTTTACAGCATAGATGCCATCAAGGAGGAGATGGATGAGGCTCTCTTCTTGTACCGGAACGGTGATGGCGATGACATTGTTAATGACACCTTTGAAGTGGTGGATGAGCTCCACGATTGCTTAGCCTTGTTTGATGCCATGGAGAACAGCCTGACGGCTTCATGGGACATCATGTACAGGGAGGCAAAGAAGTATTACAAAGACAATGGAGACTTGCTTCCGGTAATGGCCTATGAAACGGAAACCGGATACGCCTTGGGTCGGTGGATTTACACACAGAGGGTGAATCGCAGGAAGAATGATCCGTCACTTACTTTGGAGAGAATCCGTCTGTTGGATGAAATCGGTATGAGCTGGGAGTCGGCAGAGGACAGGCTATGGAAGACCTTCTACACTGCCGCTTCTGATTATTATTCCCGTTATGGAAATCTCGATATTCCGGCAGAATATATGACAGACGATGGCATAAGGCTGGGGAGGATTTACAGGGGGATTCGGAAACAGTATGTCGATGGCAAGTTGCCGTATGAGAAGAGAGTGCTTCTGGAGCAGATCGGTATGGAATGGAATTCGGTGCTGATCCGCAAATGGATGGCGTATTATGAACAAGCAAAACTCTTTTATGAGGAAAATGGTCATTTGACGGTACCTCATGATTATGTGGCAGATGATTTGAAGCTCGGTGTATGGATATCC
>CAJOOT010000046.1 GCA_905236215.1 uncultured Eubacterium sp. | reverse complement strand
TTCTCTCGAATTCATTGACCTTTGATCTGAATTCTTTGTGAAGTTCGAATTCCTCTTTTTCTTTTGTGAGCTTTTGGAGCTCAGATTCAAGAATCTTCCATTTGGTATCAAACAGAGCCTCTTTTTGAGCATATACCTTTTCTTTGTAGGCCTGTTCACGCTCAAATTTGGTCTTTTCTATCTGAAAATCTCTAATTGACTTTTCAAGTTCTTTTTTAACTCTGTCAAGATTTTCCTGCTCTTTGTCCAACTCATCCTGTCTGGACATAAGTTTAGAAAGACGATCCCTTAAGGCAAGGATCTCTGCTGTCTGGTCTTCATATGCTTCTTCTGTCGCGTCCTGATGTATGTCTTTTTCGAGATCTGATGTATCGCTCAATATACTCTCTTTGACAGGCTGTGCCAGCCAACCGCGGATGAGATCCGCAAACACTTCATTGATGATATCGGAGTCGATATCCTTGGTCATCGACGCATCCATTATACTCTCTCCTTAGAAAAAATACAAACGCTGCCGGGGCATGGTACATCCCCGCCCACACGAAGAGAGTATACTACATATTGGGGTAAAATTCAACCTAAAACACTAAATTAGCCTATTTCTTTCCGAACATCTTCTTTTTCTTTTTTCCGTGTCCGGAACCCGATTTTCCATCTTCCGAAGTGTCCGCAGCAGCTTCTGCCAGAGAATTGTCCGTAGCCTCGTCAAACTGCCTTATAAGTTCCTTTGCCTCTTCATTCAAGCCTGTAGGAACCTGCACAACAAAAGTAACATATTGGTCACCCACCACGTTGGAACTCCTTAAGGAAGGAACACCTTTTCCTTTCAGGCGGATACGTGTATCTGTCTGTGTGCCGGGTTTAACCTCATAAATAACATCTCCGTATACCGTATTGAGCCTGATTTCTCCTCCCAAAGCCGCCTGGGCAAATGAGAGTGGAGCCGTAGTAAACAGATTGAGTCCTTCTCTCTGATATCGCGGATTTTGAGATACAACTACATCCACCAGAAGGTCTCCTCTGGGACCGCCGTTTGGCGAAGGCTCTCCCTTTCCGGGCACCCTGACTCTCTGTCCATCGTCTATACCGGCAGGAATGTTGATCTTGATACGCTGTTTCTTTGGAATGTAACCTGTACCCTTGCAGTCTCTGCACTTTTCTTTGATAATCTGTCCCGAGCCGTGACAATCAGGACAGGTCTGTACATTCTGTACCATGCCGAAAAGGCTCTGCTGTGTATATACAACTTTTCCTTTTCCGTTACACTTGGTGCATGTACTCTTTGATGTACCGGGCTTGGCTCCCGTTCCCTTACAGGTCGGGCATTCATCCTTAAGTGTAAGTTCAAGTTCCTTTTCACAGCCAAAAATCGACTCTTCAAAAGAAATATGAACTCCGGCAAGCAAACTTTTGCCACGGGCAGGGCCGGAAGATGATCTTGAACCGAAGCCACCAAAGGCTCCTCCGAATATATCTCCGAATATATCTCCGAACATACTGGTGAAGTCCATGTCGTTGAAGTCAAAGCCGGCTCCCTGAGAACCATCAAACGCAGCATGGCCAAACTGATCATACTTGCGTTTCTTGTCGGCATCCGAGAGAACCGCATACGCCTCCGAAGCCTCCTTGAACTTAGCCTCAGCCTCCTTATCACCCGGATTCATATCCGGGTGATATTTCTTTGCAAGCTGCCTGTATGCTTTTTTTATAGTGGCGTCATCGGCGTTTTTATCTACACCGAGCACCTCATAATAATCTCGCTTCTGTTCTGCCATTTTTAGATTTCCTTAAAATCGGCGTCTACCACATCATCGTCGTTTCCGGCATCTGCGTTCTGATACTCGGCACCTGCGCCTTGAGCTGCACCCATGTCGGGTCCGGCGCCCTGCTGTGTCTGCTCATACATCTTTGCAAATACCTTCTGTGCACTGTTCATAAGCTTCTCTTTTGCAGCCTTCATCTCATCGATTTCTGCATCGGACATCGTGGTTGCATCAGAATGAGCCTCTACCATATCCTTCAGAGCCTTAAGGTCTGCCTCAACTTCGGACTTGTCTGCAGCATCCACTTTATCGCCAACTTCTTCGAGAGCCTTCTCTGTCTGGAATACGAAAGAGTCTGCATCGTTTCTGGTATCGATTGCCTCCTTGCGTTTCTTATCCTGAGCTTCGAACTCTGCAGCTTCTTTTACTGCCTTGTCTATCTCATCGTCGGACATGTTGGAGCCTGCGGTAATGGTAATGTGCTGCTCCTTGCCTGTTCCAAGATCCTTTGCAGAAACGTTTACTATACCGTTTGCATCGATATCGAATGTAACCTCAATCTGGGGTACTCCGCGACGTGCAGGCGGTATTCCGTCGAGACGGAACTGACCTAATGACTTGTTATCAGCCGCAAACTGACGCTCGCCCTGTACTACATTTATGTCAACCGCCGTCTGATTGTCCGCCGCAGTAGAGAACACCTGACTCTTCTTGGTGGGGATGGTGGTGTTCCTTTCGATAAGTCTGGTAGCTACGCCGCCCATTGTCTCGATAGCAAGTGAAAGCGGAGTAACGTCCAGAAGAAGGATGTCTCCTGCTCCTGTATCTCCGGCAAGCTTACCACCCTGGATTGATGCACCAAGTGCAACACACTCATCCGGGTTAAGGCTCTTGGAGGGATCTTTTCCGGTGAGTTGCTTAACCTTATCCTGAACTGCGGGAATACGTGTGGAACCACCTACCAGAAGTACCTGTCCGAGATCCGCATTTGTTATACCTGCATCATTCATAGCATTCTGAACAGGTGCAGCTGTACGCTCCACAAGATCATGTGTAAGTTCGTCAAACTTTGCACGCGTAAGATCCATATCAAAGTGCTTCGGACCATCTGCCGTAGCCGTTATGAACGGAAGGTTGATATTTGTGGTAGTAGCAGATGAAAGCTCTTTCTTGGCCTTCTCAGCTGCTTCCTTAAGTCTCTGAAGAGCCATCTTATCAGAAGAAAGATCAACGCCCTCTTTTGATTTGAACTCTTCAATCATCCAATCAGTCACTCTCTGGTCAAAGTCATCACCACCGAGTCTGTTGTCACCTGATGTGGCAAGAACCTCAATAACACCGTCACCGATCTCAATGATAGAAACATCGAATGTACCACCTCCAAGGTCATAAACCATGATCTTCTGAGCCGCTTCGTTGTCAAGACCGTAGGCAAGAGCTGCTGCCGTCGGCTCGTTGATGATACGCTTAACCTCAAGGCCGGCAATCTTTCCTGCATCCTTCGTAGCCTGACGCTGTGCGTCATTGAAGTATGCCGGAACGGTGATAACTGCCTCAGATACAGACTCTCCGAGATATCCTTCAGCATCGTTCTTAAGCTTTTGAAGCACCATTGAAGATATCTCCTGCGGAGAGAACTTCTTTCCGTCAATATCTACTTTGAAGTTCGTACCCATCTCTCTTTTGATTGACGAAACAGTCTTTTCGGCATTTGTAACTGCCTGACGCTTTGCCGGCTCTCCCACAAGTCTCTCACCGTTTTTGGTGAAAGCAACTACTGACGGTGTAGTGCGTGCGCCCTCGGTATTTGCAATAACTACCGGCTTTCCGCCTTCCATAACTGCTACACAGCTGTTTGTTGTTCCCAAATCGATTCCTATTATCTTACCCATTATAGTGTCCTCCTTAATTTGCTACTTTGACCATACTATGTCTTACAACACTGTCTCTATACATATATCCCTTTTGGAATTCCTCAATGACTTCATTTTCTCCGTAATTGTCGTCGTCCACGTGCATTACCGCATTGTGAAGCTCCGGATCGAATTCTTTTCCGAGAGCTTCAATAGCCGTAACTCCGGCCTCATCAAGTACCGTTGTAAGCTGTTTGAAGATCTTTTTCATTCCGTCCACAAAAGGACTTTCCTCTTCTTCTTCGGGCACCGAATCAAATGCTCTCTCAAAACTGTCAACTACGGGAAGCACCTTTTCCACAATACTTTTCGCACCGGTCTCAAACATCTGAGACTTTTCTTTTTCGGTACGTTTTCTGAAGTTTTCAAACTCAGCCATGCTGCGTTTGACGCGATCCGTGAGTTCTTCTATCTTTTCGTCTTTGGGATCTTTCTTTTCTTTTTTCTTTTTGGGCTGATCCTCTTTAGTTTCTTCGTCTTTTATGTCTTCTTCCTGTACGGATTCCGAAGGCTCTTCTATTGTATCTTTGGTATTTTCAGCTGTCTCTTCGACATTTTCCTTTTCTTCTGCCGTCTTTGCCTTCTTTGTATCCTTCACCTCTTTTTCAGGCGATTCGTTCTTCTTTTTCTTTGCCATGATACCTTACCTTTCATATTTATTTCCCGATATTCAAGTCTCGCTTACGCTATCCGTCTTTCTTGAATACTCTGTCAAGTGTGGATTTCACCTCTCTTAAGCTGTCTACCACATGCTCGTAATCCATACGCTTTGGTCCTACAATACCGATCATGCCCTTGATGTCATCACCAAGATCATACTGAGCGGTAACTACGCTACAGTCCTTAAGTGATTCCACCTGTGTTTCATCTCCGATGTATACTCTGATGCCGGTGCCTATCTCTTCGCCAACAGAATCGGCAATGAGATCTTTTAAACCTTCCTTACTTTCAAACGTGGTAATAAGGTTAGATGCCTTTGCTGTATCTGCAAGCTCCGGATACTTGAAAATATTGGTAGTACCGCTGGTATATACCTGAAGGTCATCGTCTTCCTGAATAGCCATGACGATAAGATCCAATACCTCGCTCACTACTCCGCTGTGTATTCCGGCCTGTTCTTTCAGCTGCGCGATTGTGCTTAAGTTTATCTGCTGCATTGACAATCCGTTTAATGATGTGTTTAGCATAAGGTTCAGCTTAAGAACTGTTTCATTGTCAATAGGCTCTTTTAGTGTGAGTATCTGATTCTTGACTCTGTTTCCATCAAGAACTATGACGGCAAGAACCTGGTTTTCAGCAACTGACGACAGCTGGATAAACTTGAGCTTAGAACCCGATATGGCCGGTGCCGATATCATGGTAGTGTAGTTCGTGTTTTCTGCCAGTGCCGTGACCGCCTGTTGGAGGAGCTTTTCCATCCTCTCGGTCTTTTCGAACATTTCTGACATGTCCGCCTTTACCTCCGAGATTTCCTGCTCCTTCTCTTTGATAAGCTCATCTACATAAAAGCGATAGCCCTTGTCCGAAGGAATACGCCCTGCAGACGTGTGTGGCTGCTCTATATAGCCCATCTCCTCAAGATCACTCATCTCGTTACGAATGGTAGCCGAGCTCAATGAAAGCTCCGAATCTTTGGATATGGTACGTGAGCCTACCGGCTCTCCGGTATCCAGATAATTACGGATAATGATCTTCAGGATTCTGGTCTTTCTCTCGTCAAGTTCTCCTTCGACCCTGTCCTTTTTTGCCATCATTTCTCCTTTAATAACTCCGATGCCGGGTGATGTAACTATTTGCGCATTCCCGGGATCGGCATGTTTTTTCAGGCTGTTAGCACTCAACAAATAAGAGTGCTAACTTATCTTTGAATAAGATAGCACTCCCCACATGAAATGTCAATAAACATTTTGTGAAATAAAAAAGAAAATTCCCCTCCGGATAATGAAGATAGCCGAAGGGGAAGAAGATTCAACAGACTATTCTGTATATACAAGTATATTGATGTCTGTTTTTAACCTATACCGGTACTTGTAGATTATCACTTTTTGGCTTATAATACGGGTGTAACTTGCTTACGGACTTAACGCTGCGGCGGTGGACTGCCGCTGCGGGTGTTAAGTCCCGGTCGTTTACAGTTAGCAACACGAGAATGGGAGGTAAGGTTATGGATGTAGCAAACATTACCGCGACCAGTATTCCCGTGCCCCAGGAGACGACTAATGGACTTCTGAATGCGGTTTCAACTGAAGTCTTCTCTCAGAATCTTGATACCCAAAAAGAATTGGGGCAGGATATGGTGAGAATGATGGAACAGTCCGTTCAGCCGAATCTGGGCTCGAATATCGACATCGCGGTATGACACCGGATGGCGATAAACCGCAGTGCCCGTACGTGCTGCGGTTTTTTTCTGTGTGTAAAACAGATAAACGCAATTCCATTCGCCACTTGCCAATAAACGCAGACTGTAGATCACTTAGGGAATTCAGGGAGCTTTAAAAAACAACTTCGCACGTTTTCTTCATACCGGAAGAGAAAAGTGCTATATTTTCATCATGGATCAATCAATCTTAATCAGAATAATAATACTTCTCATCCTGATATTTTTGTCGGGTTTCTTTTCTGCATCCGAAACGGCATTCACCACTGCAAACAGGATACTCCTGAAAAACCTCGCCGATGAGGGAGATAAACGTGCTGTACGGGCATTGAAAATACTTGAAGATCAATCAAGAATGCTGAACACCATCCTCGTTGCCAACAACATCGTAAATCTGACCGCCTCGTCACTTTCCACCACATTGGCTGTGGATCTTATTGGAAGCTATGGTGCAGGTGTCGCCACTTTTATCATCACTTTCGTCATACTGGTTTTGGGCGAGATTTCACCAAAAACAATTGCCACAGTACATGCGGAAAGCCTTTCCCTTGCTTTCGGAGCAGTAATCTATCCTCTGATGTTCGTTCTTACCCCGATTGTAGTCATAGTCTCCTGTGTTTCAAACGGATTACTTAAGCTCTTTCGCATAAATTCCAAAAGAGCAAAAAAAATGACCGAAGGGGAACTGCGCACTCTGGTAAACGTAAGCCACGAGGACGGAGTCATAGAAGAAAAAGAAAAAGACATGATCTACAATGTGTTTGAGTTCAACGACTCTCTGGTCAAGGAGATAATGGTTCCACGAATAGACATGGTAATGATTGATGTAAAAGCCGACTATTCTACTCTTATGTCACTTTACAGAAACAACATGCTCACACGTTTTCCGGTTTACGAAGACAGCAATGACAACATCATAGGCTTTGTAAATATGAAAGATATCCTTCTGGTTAATGATACTGAAAATTTTTCCATCCGAAGCGTGCTGCGCACACCACATTATACACACGAGCACAAAAACACCGCCGAACTTCTGATCGAAATGAGGGACAACCAGGTCAATATTGCCATTGTACTGGATGAATATGGCGGAGCCGCAGGTATGATCACCATGGAAGACCTGCTGGAAGAGATTGTCGGCGAGATACGCGACGAATATGACGATGATGAATCCGACGAAATAAGGATGATCTCGGAAAACATATATGAAGTGGACGGCAAAACAGATATAGACGACGTAAACGAGGCGATCGGACTGGAATTAAACAGCAACGATTACGAAACAATAGGCGGTTTTGTAGTATCACTTGACGAAGATGAGGCCTTCCCCGAAGAAGGAGATGAATACACTGTGGACAACGCTCATTTCAAAGTAAAAAAAATGGACAACAATCGTGTAGAAAAAGTGCTTATTACCATCATGGAAACCAACGACGATACTCCCGTAGAATGAGTAAAAACCCGGTACATCTGTCAGATGTCCGGGTTTTTTTGATTGGAAGATAAAATAAACAGTAATTAATTAAAGATCGCAGATAAGTCCACCGTCAACGACGATCTGTGTACCGTTCACATAAGAAGAAACATCGGAAGCAAGGAAAATAACAACCTCTGTAACTTCTCCCACCTCTGCTCTTCTTCTCAGGGGGATATCCTGCTCCAGCTGCTTTAAGTACTCAACAACATCGGCCTGATCAGCCATGGGGCTCTTTATGATACCGGGGTGAACGGAGTTGCAACGAATATGGTACGGTCCCAACTCTACTGCGGCACCCTTGGTCATTCCGGTAACCGCGTGCTTGGATGCCGAATAAGCGATGGCAGTAGCTGCGCTGACAAGTCCATCTACGGATGAGATATTGATGATAGATCCATAGCCTGCTTTCTTCATGGACTCAGCCACGTACTTGGTTCCAAGGAATACTCCAAGCTCATCAATCTTGAAGGTCTTCATAAAGTCTTCCTCAGTAAGCTGGTCTATAGTCTTAAATACACCGTAGCCTGCATTGTTTACGAGGATGGTAACGGGTCCGAACTTTTCTTCCGTAGCCTTGATAACTTCCTGCCACTGCTCTCCGTTTGATACATCAAGATGCATATACATGGCATTTTCACCAAGCTCATCTGCAAGAGACTGTCCCTTGTCGTCCTGAATATCCGTAAGAACAACCTTGCATCCTTCCATTACGAATCCTTTGGCATGCATAGCACCCATACCCTGGGATGCGCCGGTGATGATTGCGACTTTTCCCTCAAGGATATTTGTGGGCTGGTGCATAACACTCATTCTTCTCTCTTCGTACTCTTTAAAAGCTTGTTCATTTCTGGGATCCTGTGGCATAGTGTTTATTCTCCTTTCAAATTGGGGGTTGGGTTTTTACGAAATGTATGTTAGCAGACCGAAAATAATTTGTAAACAATTGATATTATTTAGACAATATTGATAAATTTTTTACGATATTGATATATTTTCTACAATATTGATAAAATTTCAACATTATTGACAGAATTTTGTCAGTCTCAACTAACCGGCTTCTTTTTTCTAGGAATCAAATATCATTTCACACTTTCTTCACACAATGCGCTTATTTTATCCACATTTACTCTGTATCATTACATCATCGGTTGAAGGAAAACCTTCCCGATAACTTTTTCATATTTTCATACTCCCCCCAATGCCTCTCTTCCCCGGAGAGGCATATTCTTTTGTTGAAATCCCCTCTGTTTGCATCTAGAATAACAATATATATTGGACAGATGCACTAAATTTTCATTAATACTTAATTTTAGTATGGAGGTAACAGATTATGATTACTGAAACTCCCAAAAAACTCGGATTCGGATTGATGCGATTGCCCAGAAAAGGGCTTCTTATTGACATTGAACAGACATCAAAAATGGTAGATATGTTTCTTGATGCGGGCTTTACCTACTTTGATACTGCTTTTGTCTACCCCGGCTCGGAGGAAGCCACTCGAAAAGCACTGGTAGAAAGGCACCCCAGAGAGTCATATACTCTGGCGACAAAACTATATGCTGCGGCCGCTCCCGTGGCTCCCACCAAAAAAGTAGCCCAAAGCCAGCTCAATACAAGCTTAAAACGTACCGGTGCGGGCTATATAGATTATTACCTGCTGCATACTCTTAAAGAAAGTAATTACAAACGCTATGACAAATTGGATCTTTGGAATTTCGTAAGAGAAGAAAAGGAAAAAGGTCGGATCAGGCACTATGGTTTCTCGTATCACGGTGGCCCCGAGCTTTTGGATGAACTTCTCGACAAGCATCCGGATGCAGAATTCGTACAGCTACAAATAAACTACGCAGACTGGGAAAGCCCTGTTATCAAAAGCCGCGAAAACTACGAGGTGGCCAGAAAGCACAACAAGCCGATTATCATCATGGAACCTGTTCAGGGCGGGAAACTCGCATCACCCCCTTCTTCTGTAAAAGAAGCTTTCCAAAGCACGGGTTCTGACGCTTCACCGGCTTCATACGCCCTAAGATTCGCTGCAAATCTTGAGGGAATACTGACCGTACTTTCCGGCATGTCAAGTGTAGAGCAAATGGCGGATAACATTTCCTTTATGAAAGACTTGCAGCCACTCAACGAAAAGGAGCTTAGTGCCATACGTTTTGCTCAGGGTGTATTCCATGAAAGTCTTGGTGTTCCCTGCACTTCATGTCATTACTGCACCAAGGGCTGCCCCAAAAACATTCCAATTCCCGAAATATTTACCGCCGCCAACTACAGGCTTGAAGACGGCCAATTAAAAAAAGCCTATGAGGAATATACGGATGTTACCGCAACTTTCGGCTCAAAGGCTTCAGACTGTATAGAGTGCGGACAATGCGAAGAAGCCTGTCCGCAGCATATAAAAATAATCGACAGATTAAAGGACTGTGCAAAATCATTGGAGTGATTTATTGTCCCAGAATATAATCTGCTATATCCGAGGTACAATGTCCCGAATCAGAGACATATTTATCAGCGAATGCCCTCACTTCTTCAAGGTTGCATTCGCTTTTTTCTATAGCGGATGCCACCTCATTAGCATTCTCCGAGGCAAACCCGGGCCACTCCTTATCTATATCCACATAAAATCCGCGCTTGTCAAGATAAGAATCATGATCGGGAATATATCGATATATCTCCTTGTTTGCCAATGCTGCCTCAAGCACAAAAGCCGAATAATCGGTGATAACGCAGTCACATACACATAGCAGTTCAATACTCTCGATATCATAGACCACAGTGGCTCCTTCAATATCACAGGAAAGCCTGACGATGGGATGAGGACGGATGACAAGATGGTATCGGGAAGTATCTATGGCCTTTATCATATTTAGAATAAAGGTTTCGTTGTCTGCATCTCCTTTTTCGTTTCTTCTGAAAGTGGGTGCATATAGAATGACTTTTCTTCCATCGGAAAGCTCGGGATATTCCAAAAGTACTTTTTTTCGAGTCTCATCCACATATTCGGATCGTCTTATAAAGTCCACCCTCGGAAGCGGCATTACCTTCATTCTTTCAATACCGTAACCGAAAGCCTCTTTCATAAACTGCGCACTAAAGCTGCTGCTGACAAGGACAGCCTCATAACCTTCATGCATATTCATAAGCGCAGCAAGGCTCTTACTGTGTCCTTCTTCCTCCCCCAATATTGAAAGCCCGAATCTCTTAAATGATCCCATCGCATGCCACATCTGTATGATTCTAAGTGTCTTTCTATGCTTTAAGATACTGGCCGGAATGCAGTATCCGTCAAGCACCACCACGGAAGCCTTTGCGAAATTTGGCATAAGTGTACCCATCATATAAAAGATATAGCCAATGTCTATTCCGGCTTCGCTTTTGGAATACCTGCATAATACACAAACCTTTTTTTCCGGAGCCTTCTTTAAAAGCGTCTCATTCAAGAGTTTTATGTCAACCGACGGTGTATCAGACTGGCGTGACACAATAAGGATCCTTCCGTCAGACGGAAAGATCCTGTAAATGTAATATAAAAACTGAAAAAATATTTTACCTAATCTGATAATGATCTTCACGATCAACTCCCTGAGTATTTTTCCTCACAATAACGGCATCTGTAAATACCCTTATTCTCATCCGACAGAACAAATACATGATCCAGGCCCTGTTCGATAGATGTAATGCATCGCGGATTTTTGCATCTTATTATATTGCGAATCTCCTTGGGAAGAGAAAGATCTCTCTTTTCCACTATCTGCTCGTCTTTTATTATATTGACGGTGATATTTGGGTCAAGGTATCCTATGGCATCAAGATTGATAAGATCTATGTTGCATTCGATCTTCAAGATATCCTTTCTGCCCATCTTTCCGCTCTTTACATTCATGATCATGGCCACCGGACACTCAAGCTGATCAAGTTTCAGATCATGGTATATCTTCATGCTCATGCCGGCCTTGATATGATCCAGCACAAAACCTTCTGAAATGGCTCCTACATTTAACATATTACACCTCTATTTGAAGCAGTGTCAGGATCAGCGCCATCCTGACATATACCCCGTATTGTGCCTGTTTGAAATACACGGCTCTCGGATCATCATCTACTTCTGTTGCTATCTCATTGACCCTGGGAAGCGGATGCATAACAAGCATATTATCATTTGCCAGCGCCATCTTTTCTTTGTCGAGAATGTAGAAATCCTTCATACGCACATAATCTTCTTCATTGAAGAAACGTTCTCTCTGAACTCGGGTCATATAAAGAATATCGAGTTCGGGAAGGACCTCCTCCATACGGATGGTCTCTCTGCATTCAACACCCTTCTCGTCCAGGATCTCCTTCATATAATCCGGGAGCTTAAGTTCGTCCGGTGATATCATCACAAAGCGTACTCCCTCATAGCGTATCAATGCGTTGATAAGCGAATGAACTGTGCGCCCGAATTTGAGATCTCCGCAAAGGCCAATGGTCATATTACCAAGTCTCCCTTTGAGGGAACGAATGGTAAGAAGGTCCGTCAATGTTTGTGTCGGGTGCTGATGTCCACCGTCCCCCGCATTTATCACGGGAATTTTTGATTTGGCAGCTGCCACCATAGGCGCACCTTCTTTGGGATGTCTCATTGCGCATATATCCGCGTAGCAAGAAAGCACCCTGATGGTATCGGCCACGCTCTCTCCTTTTGAGGCAGAACTGACGTCGTCACTCGGGAATCCAATGACGGATCCCCCGAGGTTTATCATCGCCGCCTCAAAGGAGAGACGGGTACGGGTGCTCGGTTCATAAAATGCCGTGGCAAGTTTTTTTCTGTCACAGGCATGTGCATATTTGTCAGGATTTTTTTCTATATCGGAGGCAAGATCAAGAAGTCTGTCCAATTCCTCTACCGAAAAATCCAAAGGACTCATAAGATGACGCATTAACAAAATCCTCTCATATCCGATGTATTACTGAAATATCTTTCCCTGCTTTTCAAGGGTATACAACGTAGCCACAAAAGCAAACACACAAATACCGGCAGCGAGCAGAATATAGTCTGCCAACTGAACGGTATGCATGGCCTCAGCCACTATAAAATTGATAATAGATCCGATAAGTGCCACTATCGACAGAATATAGCGAAATTTGGCACTGCGTTTTTTTTGGGGATATCCGGATGCCCCCTTTCCATATGCCCATGATTTGCTAGGTTTCTTTTCTTTAGCCATTTTCTTTGCATTCCTTTCCGAACAACTATTCCCTCTCATCCAGAGGTATATATTCCCTATGCTCTCCCACATACTTGTATGCAGGACGTATGATCTTTCCGTTGTTGACAAGCTCTTCAAGGCGATGTGCGCTCCAGCCGGAGATTCTGGCTATGGCAAACATCGGTGTAAGGAGCTGTCTTGGAATTCCCAACATAGTATACAGGAATCCGCTGTAAAAATCCACATTGGCACATATAGGTTTGAACAGATGTCTGTTCTCCATAAGCATGCCACCGGCCAGTTTTTCAACCTTTTCGTACAGCGCAAATTCTTCCATACATCCCATTTTTTCTGCCAGAGCCCTTGTAGATTTCTTAAGAATAACGGCTCTTGGATCCGACAACGTGTAAACTGCATGACCCATACCGTAAATAAGGCCTTTCTTGTCAAATGCCTCCTTATTCAGAATCTTTTGAAGATATTTTTTGATCTCGTCCTCATTTTCCCAGTCTTTTACATCTTCTTTGATGCAGTCAAACATCTGAAGAACCTTGAGATTTGCACCACCGTGACGGGGACCTTTAAGCGATGCTATAGCTGCTGCGATGGCAGAATATGTATCTGTGCCCGAGGATGTTACAACACGTGTGGTAAAGGTGGAGTTGTTACCACCGCCATGCTCCATATGAAGTACGAGAGCCGTATCAAGCGCCTCTGCCTCAAGCGGAGTAAACTTTCCGTCCGGACGGAGCATCCTTAATATATTCTCGGCCGTAGAATACTGTGGCTTGGGATTTCTGATAAGAAGGCTTCCGTCTTTCACAAAATGTATATATGAATGATATGCATACACTGCAATAAGAGGCATCTTTGCAATAAGCTGCAGGCTCTGCCTCAAAGTGTTCCTGACAGACGTATCTTCGGGATCATCATCGTACGAATATAACATGACTATACTCTTAAGCAGAGCATTCATGATATTTTCGCTGGGGCCTTTCATGATCACATCCCGAACAAACTGACTCGAAAGTATCTGAAGATCGGTAATGATCTTTATAAAAGCCTCAAGCTGGCTTTTGTTTGGAAGGTTTCCAAACAGCAGAAGATACGTAGCTTCCTCAAACTTATATCCCTTGCCCGGACGGCCGTTTAGGATATCCTCAACATTATAACCCCAATAATGAAGGCTGCCCTCTGCCGGCACCTGTACTCCGTTATCCATCCTGGTGGCAACGACATCCGATATCTCGGTAAGTCCGGTAAGTACACCCTTTCCGTTTGAATCACGCAAGCCTCGCTTGACGTCGTATTCATAGTAAAGCTGCCTGTCGATAACACCTGTGGACATACAATACGTAACCAGTTTATCCAGTTTTTCGTCGAGCTCTTTGTCAAGCTCCATCATTGATGATTCTACCATTTTTATTCCCTCATATCTTAGTTGATTACTTCGTCAATATATTCCAGAATTTCTTCTTTTCCGGTCTTTTTCAATGCGGAAAACGAGAAGATTTTGGCATCCTGCGGTAGTGACAGTCCTTTTCTTATTGCCGAAAGCTGTTTGTTTAGCTGTGAACGCTTAATCTTGTCAGACTTGGTGGCAATGATGGCACATTTAAGGCCTACGGCATCAATCCATTCTTTCATCATTACATCATTGGCCGACGGATCATGTCTTATGTCAACTAGCAGGAATACGCATTTAAGGCTTTTTGAGCTTCTCAGATAACGCTCTATCATTCGCCCCCACTTTTCCTTTTCAGTCCTTGAGACTTTGGCGTATCCATATCCCGGCAAATCCACAAAATGCAGTTCTCCGTTGATATCGTAGAAATTTATGGTCTGAGTCTTTCCCGGTGATGACGAGGTACGAGCAAGGCTCTTTCTGTTCATAAGCCCGTTGATCAACGAAGATTTCCCCACGTTGCTCTTACCGGCAAAAGCAATCTCCGGCACATCAAACTCCGGTAGCTTACTTGTGTATCCGCACACCACATCAAGACTGGCATTTTTTACTATCATCTCTTCTTCTCCGACAATGCATGATTAAGCACCTCTTCCATAGTGCTTACATATACTATGTCAAGGCTGCCGGTGATCTCATCAGAAAGTTCTGCTATATCAGGCTCGTTATCCGCCGGTACAAGTACCTGCCTGATACCGGCATTTTTTGCGGCAAGAAGCTTTTCTTTCAGTCCTCCTACCGCAAGCACACGCCCACGCAACGTAATTTCTCCGGTCATAGCCGTATCTGAACGCAGTTCCTTTCCACTGACGGCGGAATACAACGCAGTTGCCATCGTTATGCCCGCAGAAGGTCCGTCCTTGGGTACTGCTCCCTCAGGAATATGAATATGTATATCGTTCCTGGAAAAAAAGTCTTCCTCTACTCCGGCCTTTTTTAACAGCCCGGATCTGATATAACTGATTCCGGCTCTGGCAGATTCTTTCATAACATCTCCAAGCTTTCCGGTAAGAAGCAATTCTCCCTTTCCGGGCATGACATTAACCTCTATCTCCAGAGTATCTCCGCCCACGCTGGTCCATGCAAGCCCACACATAAGGCCTACGGCATCTTTCTTTTTGTGTCTGTCACCCGGATACTTGACTTTTCCCAGAAACTCCGAAAGATTCACGGTATTTACCAGAATCTTTTTTTCTTTGTCCTCAAGTATCTTTCTTGCACTTTTTCTACAGATTTCACCTATCCTGCGTTCCAAATCCCTTACACCGGCTTCTCTGGTATAATTCCTGATGATGGCAGACAGAGCCGGCTTGTTGATCTTGACATGGGAAGGTTTAAGACCGTTTTTCTCATATTGCTTTCTCATGAGATGCTCGGTGGCTATATGAACCTTTTCGTTCTCCGTATAGCCGGAAACCTCTATAATCTCCATCCTGTCCAAAAGCGGTCTCGGAATGGTCTGAACGGTATTTGCGGTTGCAATAAAGAATACCTCCGAAAGATCTATAGGTATCTCTACATAGTGATCTGAAAATCGTTCATTCTGATCGGGATCCAAAACCTCAAGCAGCGCCGAAAAAGTATCGCCTTTGAAATCATTGCTGACCTTATCTATCTCATCAAGAAGCATGAGAGGATTTTTTACTCCGGCATTTTTTAATCCCACAGCAATGCGTCCGGGCATTGCTCCTACATAGGTACGCCTGTGACCTCTTATCTCTGCTTCATCACGAACTCCGCCCAGATGGATGCGCACAAACTTTTTGTTGAGGGCTTCGGCAACCGATCTTGCTATGGAAGTCTTTCCGGTACCCGGAGGGCCAACCAGACAGATGATGGGCGTATCTCCCTTGGATGTAAGAATACGCACGGCCAAAAATTCAAGGATACGTTCCTTGACCTTTTCCATACCATAGTGATGCTCATCCAAAACCTTCTTGGCATTCTTTAAATCTTCACGATCTTCCGACATGCGATTCCATGGGAGTTCCAGCAATGTTTCAATATATCCGCGACTTACCGCGCTTTCAGACGAGCCGGAAGAGAGCTTCTCAAAACGGGAAATTTCTTTTAATATTTTTTCTTTGACCTTGTCGGGAGCATCAATCTCTTCTGTCTGCTTTTTAAAATTATCAATCTCGGAATCTCCGGGATCGTCTCCCAATTCCTCACGAATTACACGAAGCTGCTCTCTCAAGAGATAATCACGCTGGTTCTTATCTACACGCTCACGAACCTTCGACTCAAAATCCGATTTGACATGAGCCACCTCTATCTCTTTCAGCAATATAGCCACAAGTGCTTCGTATGCCTCATCCAACGTTTCGGCATCAAGCACTTCCTGCTTTTGGTCGTAATGCAAGGGAAAATAATTGGCAGCAGTATAAATAATCTTCCAGGGATCCTTAAGCGAAAGGAAAGCCCGCTTATATTCTTCACGTTCTTTTCCTGATACAGCGGCATACTTGTCCATCGTATCCTTTAGAGCCCAAAGCATAGCCTCCACTTTTCTGTGGTCTTCCGGTGTCTTATCGTCTTCAAAGGAAACCTCGGCGATATCATAATTTCCTCCTGTCTCAAGAAAATCGAGGTGTGCTCTGTGGAGTCCCTCGACCAAAACCCGGACAATACCGGGCTGCATCTTGATAACCTGCTTGACAACGGCAACCACCCCTATTGAATAGAGCTCTTCCACGGATGGGCTTTCAGTCTCCACATCTGACTGAGAAATGAGGAAGACCTTCTGTTCGCCTACCATCGCCTGTTCGATTGAATGTATGTCTCTGTCCGATCTGATATCGAAATGAGCCACCACATATGGAAGTATTGTAATGCCGCGAAGTATCACGGCAGGGTATAGTTTAAGCTTCTCTGACATTTTAAAAGCCTTATGCGCTGATATCTTTGTACATTATGATCGGGTCTTCCCCGTTTTCTACAGCAGCTTTGGTGACAGTACAACTGGATATCGAATCGTCAGACGGAGTCTCATACATAATATCCATCATGACATTTTCGAGGATAGCACGAAGTCCTCTGGCTCCGGTCTTTCTCTTAAGAGCCTGCTCTGCCACCTGATAAAGCGCGTCTTCCTCAAAAGTCAGGATGACATCGTCAAGCTCAAACAGCTTCTGGTACTGGCGAATCAGAGAATTCTTGGGCTCCTTAAGAATACGGACGAGGCTGTCCTTATCGAGCTCATCGAGAGATACCACGATAGGCACACGACCGATAAACTCAGGTATAAGTCCATACTTAACAAAGTCTTCCGGCATGGCAGCCTTCAGAACCTCTCCGATATTTTCTTCTTTTTTATCTTTTATTTCTGCGTTAAAACCAATGGATTTCTGATCCATTCTGGACTCAATGATCTTTTCAAGACCCTCAAAGGCGCCGCCGCAGATGAAAAGAATATTGGTGGTATCTATCCTGATAAGTTCCTGCTGAGGATGCTTTCTGCCTCCCTGAGGAGGTACTGAAGCTATCGTACCCTCAAGAATCTTCAGCAGAGCCTGCTGTACGCCTTCTCCCGACACATCACGCGTGATGGATACGTTTTCTCCCTTTCTGGTGATCTTATCGATCTCGTCTATATAAATGATTCCATACTGGGCACGTTCTATATCATAATCTGCTGCCTGAATAAGCTTTAAGAGAATATTCTCAACATCTTCTCCCACATACCCGGCCTCGGTAAGAGCCGTGGCATCGGCTATGGCAAAAGGAACATTGAGCATTCTTGCCAGAGTCTGTGCCAAAAGAGTCTTTCCCGATCCGGTGGGTCCAAACAGAAGAATATTGCTCTTCTGAAGCTCCACATCAGATTCAGACTTCGCGGAGATTCTCTTGTAGTGATTGTAAACAGCTACAGAAAGAACCTTCTTGGCTGCCTCCTGACCTATCACATAATCATCAAGAAAAGCCTTTATCTCTTTGGGCTTCATGAGGTTAAACTCAAATTCCTCAGTGCTCTTTAATTCTTCGCTGAATTCCTCGTCTACTATCTCTGCGCAAAGATCAATACACTCATCACAGATGTAGGCGCCGTTGGGTCCGGCTATAAGCTTTCTTACCTGATTCTGCGATTTGCCGCAGAACGAGCAACGTATGGTTAATTTGTCGTCCGAGTATTTTCCGGCCATATCTTCCTCCAAGAAGGGACAGGCGCGCAAGTGCACATCTGTCCCCTTTTATTTCTACTGATTAACTTTACCTTTTTTCGACCACGCTGTCAATAATGCCATAAGCTACAGCCTGTTCTGCGGTCATGTAATTATCTCTTTCCGTATCTGCGGAAATAACATCGAGTGGCTGACCGGTATTTTCGGAGAGTATCTTGTTGAGACGCTTCTTGGTCTCGATAATGTTTTCTGCCACAATCTGAATATCCGTAGCCTGACCCTTTGCCCCGCCTGAAGGCTGGTGAATCATGATTTCTGCGTTGGGGAGTGCATAACGCTTGCCCTTGGCTCCGCCTGCCAGAAGAAAAGCTCCCATGCTGGCTGCAAGTCCTACGCAGGTGGTTGACACATCACACTTGATGTAATTCATGGTATCATAAATAGCAAAACCGGCAGTGACCATTCCCCCCGGAGAGTTGATATAAAGGTGAATATCCTTTCCGGGATCTTCCGACTCAAGATAAAGGAGCTGTGCAACTACCAAAGACGCTGTAGTTTCATTTACCTCTTCTCCGAGGAAAATTATTCTCTCCTTAAGGAGTCTGGAAAAAATATCATAACTGCGTTCACCGCGGCTGTTCTGTTCTATGACATAAGGCATACTGCTCATAACAACACGTCTCCTATCCGGACCTTAGAGGATTACTCGTCCTTTGAGGCCTCTTCCTTCTTTTTCTTCTTTGCATCAGACTTTTTGATCTCTTTGACATTGTCCATGACATAGTCAACAGCCTTTCTGATGGCAATCTCTCTGCGGATGCCCTTCTTCTCCTCATCCTTTGTGACTTCAAGAAGAGTCTTGGGATCCATATCGTACAGCTCAGCAGTCTTTTTGAGCTCATCATCTACTTCTTCATCTGTAGCTTCAATATTCTGAGCTTCGGCGATAGCTTCTATTACAAGAGTAGTCTTAATCTGCTCAAGAGCCTGTTCATCAAAACGTGCTCTGATCTCTTCTTCCGAGCTGTTGGTGTACTTATAATACATATCCATGGAGATGCCTGTCTGCGCAAGGTTCATCTCAAGGTCACGCATCATCTGCTTAACCTGAGTATCCACCATAGCCTGAGGAACGTCCATGGTACTTGACTCAACGATTTTCTTAAGTGCCTCTTCTTCCTGAGAAACTCTGGCCTGATTGACCTTTTCTTCTTTAATCTTTGCTTTAAGAGAGTCCTTGTATTCTGCAAGTGTATCAAACTCAGATACCTCCTGGGCAAACTCATCATCTGCCTCGGGAATCTGCTTTTCTTTTACTTCCTGAATCTTAACCTTAAAGAGCGCCGGCTGACCTGCAAGTTCTTCTGACTGATAGTTTTCGGGGAACGTAACGTTTACATCAACATCTTCACCTGCCTTGTGGCCTATGAGCTGTTCCTCAAAATTATCAACAAAAGTATGGGAGCCGATGTTCAAAGTATAGCCTTCCGCTGTGCCGCCTTCAAACTCTTCACCGTCAACAGAGCCTACAAAATCAATAACCGCTGTATCTCCATCCTTTATTTCACGATCCACAGTCTCAAGTCTGGAATTCTTCTGAAGCTCTTCCTGAAGAGCCGCTTCGATATCCTTTGCCATGACTCTGGTATCTACCTTGGTGACTTCGACACCCTCATATGCGCCAAGCTCAACGGGAGGTTTAACAGCGATCTCTGCTGAGAAGATGAAAGGCTTGCCCTTCTCTATCTGTACAACTTCGATAGAAGGTACAGATGTAACCTCCTCGCCAAACTCTTCAAGAGCACCCGGGTACTCAGCCTGAATGAGTTCATCGGCTGCATCCTCATAAAAAAACTCCGGACCATACATACGCTCTACCATGATGTAGGGAACCTTTCCCTTACGGAAACCGTCCATGCGTATCCTGTTCTTCTGTTTTTCATATGAATGCTTCATGGCATCAGCCAGCTTTTCGGGAGCCACCTCGATGGTAAGCTTCACCATGTTGTGTTCAAGTCTTTCAATCTGTACGCTCATTGTTTTAAATGAATCCTCCTCATTAAATCACAGTAACGTGTATTATATCATAGCCACAGATAAAATACCAGCAGAAATATATACAAGTCCTATCAGCCGGGATAAACAATGCCTTTTTTGACCACAGAAACATCTTCCTCTCCCGAAAGTTTCACTATGAGAGCAAGCGCAAACGGCAATGCTGCCGCCATACCGTTTCCGGTAATAATATTTCCGTCCTGTTCCACCTGCGCACCGGTATAGGTGATATCATCGGCAAAATCCACTTCACAGCCCGGGTAGCAAGTGGCTTTCTTTCCGGAAAGGATGCCTGCATCAGAAAGCACCGTGGGTGCGGCACATATGGCTCCAATCAATTTGCCGCTCTGTGCGAATTTTTTAACAATTTCCTTTACTCCTTCGTGCTTTTTAAGGTTTTGAGTGCCAACTCCCCCTCCGGGAAGCACAATGCAATCGAAGCTGTCATAATCGGCCTCATCAAACATCAGATCAGCGAAAAGTCTGATGCCATGTGAACCGTTTATAGCAAGATCGTTCATAATGGAAATCGTGGTAACCTCATATCCCGCGCGTCGCATTGCGTCCACCGAAGTAAGCCCCTCTATCTCCTCAAAACCGTCCGCCAGAAAAATACCGACCTTAATCATTTGACTCCTCCTTATCTAAACCTGTTCGTCTCATACTTCCCATGAATCCGCATGGCACTCATAAGAGTCTGTGCCTTAGAGAATACGGAGCCTTCATCCTCAAGTATGATATCCAGCGACGAAGCCATCATGTCGATGGTTCTGTCCGTAAGCTCCGCTTCATGCTTCATGATAAATTCTTCTCTGTCCTTGTATGAGTCCAGATCCAAAAACTCCAAAAGGAGCGGATCGGCTGTCATTTCTTCTTCCTGCATTTCAATTCCTCCGATATTTGCGGGCCATAAGCCTGCGTTGTTAATTATACTATAACGTAGGAAAATGTGGCAAGAAAAAACCTGCACACCTCATGGGCATGCAGGTTGTGATATGTCTTATATACTTTACTCTGTCTTTATAATAAACTCAACTTCTCCGTCACCACCATCTGCCAGCGAGGTGAATGTTTTGTATTCTACTGCAGCATCCGAGAGTCCCTTTACGTTATCGAGGGTATCAAATATTCCATTTAGTGTATCCGATATCTCATCAATACCCTCATCGTTGAATTTCTTCATACCTTCCGCAAGCTCCGAAGCACCGTCGGAAAGAGCCGAAGCACCCTCAGAAAGCTTGGATGTTCCCTTTGAAAGTGTGGTAACACCGGTGCTTAATGTTTTTGCACCAGAAGAGAGGCTGCCTGCTCCCGAATTTAGTGTTTTTGTACCTGTAGAAAGCGTCTGGGCTCCGGTCGAAAGTTCAGCTGCTCCCGATGACAGGCTTGATGCTCCCGTTGCCGCAGAATCAACGCCTTCCGAAAGCTCTTTTATGCCCGATGCAAGCGAATCAGCACCGCCTGAAAGTGCCGCCATTGCTGTAACCAGCGAATATCCTGTTGCCGCGTCCTCAGCTGTAAGCTGATCCTTGATCTCGGTAAGTGCCTGGGCAGCTCCGTTGGCCCGGTTGGCAGCTGCTGTGTAATATGTATAGCAGCCATCAAGGAAACTGTATAC
>CAJOOT010000045.1 GCA_905236215.1 uncultured Eubacterium sp. | reverse complement strand
CCGTATTCGATAGATAGGATTATGGAGCTTACCCAAAAAGAACGTGGCATCGGCTATGAGGTCTTTATGGATGGGTATGGTTACGCCAACATGGAATATGTTAGGGAACCCAACAGATACGGCGCCTCGCGTTATGCGCTTGAGTATATTCGCCAGACACGTGAGCCGGTTGAAAATATGCCCAACTTTATCAAGAAATTTAAAGGAAAGTTTAATAGCATGGATATAGTGGTTCCTGATCCTGTTCAGAGGGAACGCATAGAGCATGCGATCCGTACGCAGGTTCCGGCTATTTACATGACATCCAGTACCCGCACACTTATCGAGATCTCGGCTGCCGGTTCCGGTAAAGAACAGGCGCTTTCGGTGTTATCTCAGAAGCTTGGAGCAGAGAGAGAGGATATCGTAGCCATCGGTGATGCGGATAATGATGCTCTTATGCTCAAATATGCAGGGCTCGGTATTGCCATGGAAAACGCTACCGAAGAATGCAAAACAAGCGCCGACCGGATTACCTTGTCAAACGACGAGGATGGTGTGGCGCTTGCCTTAAAAGAAATCTTCGTTTAAAAAACAGCGTTAAAGCAGAAAAATGCTCTTAAAAAAGTCTGAGATGTTTGGTCTCAGGCTTTTTCGCTGTATTCAAGAGCTGCATTTACAAAACCCTTAAAGAGCGGATGCGGACGGTTTGGGCGGCTCTTAAGCTCGGGATGAGCTTGCGTTGCCACAAACCACGGATGATTCGGGATTTCTATCATTTCCACTATGCGTCCGTCCGGCGATATACCTGAAAGCAACATACCGTTTTCCGCAAGGGCGGCACGGTAGTCGTTGTTTACCTCGTAACGATGACGATGGCGCTCGGTGATCTCTTCTGTGCCGTAGAGCTCGTAAGCCTTTGAGTTCTTGTCAAGGATGCACGGATAGGAGCCGAGTCTTAACGTACCACCGATATCCTCTACGCCGTATTGATCCGGCATAAGAGCAATAACAGGGTGAGTGGTATCCGGATCCAGTTCTGCGCTGTTTGCATCTTCATAGTTAAGTACGTTTCTGGCGTATTCTATAATTGAAAGCTGCAACCCTAAGCAGAGCCCTAAATAGGGAACCTTGTTTTCCCGGGCATATTTGATAGCGCTTATCTTTCCTTCAATACCGCGGTTTCCAAAGCCGCCGGGTACAAGTATTCCCGATACGTCTGAAAGTACGGAGGCTACATTATCGTCATTTACCTGCTCCGAATCCACCCATTTGATATGTATACTTGCGTGAGCCGGGATACCGGCATGCTTTAAGGCTTCAACTACGCTGATATAGGCATCGTGAAGCGAGATGTATTTTCCGACCAGAGCCACTGTGACTTCTCTGGTGGGACTTTTGAGGTTATCGACCATTTGAGTCCACTCTGTAAGATCCGGCTCGGGACAGGGCAGATTAAGGCATTCGCAGGCTACCTGTGCCAGGTTTTCTTTTTCCATGGCCAGAGGAGCTTCGTAGATAGACTCAACATCCAGATTCTGCAGTACGTGCGAACTGGGAACGTTGCAGAAGAGTGCAATCTTGTCTTTGATGCCCTGATTGAGAGGAACTTCCGTGCGGCATACTATGATGTCCGGCATAATACCCATGCCCTGAAGACCTTTGACGGACTGCTGAGTGGGCTTGGTTTTGAGTTCTTCCGAGGCTCTCAGATACGGAATCAGAGTCACGTGAATCATAATTGCGTTTTCGTGTCCTACATCGTGCTGGAACTGGCGGATGGCCTCTATGAACGGCTGGCTTTCAATATCACCTACCGTGCCGCCAACCTCAATAATGGCAATCTGAGTCTCGTCCGTGGTATAATTTCTGTAAAATCTGCTTTTAATTTCGTTGGTAATGTGAGGTATAACCTGAACGGTACCTCCGCCGTAATCTCCGCGACGTTCCTTCTGGAGCACCGACCAGTATACCTTTCCCGTGGTAACGTTTGCGTTAAGCCCAAGGTTTTCATCGATAAAACGCTCGTAGTGACCGAGATCCAGATCTGTTTCCGTACCGTCTTCGGTAACGAATACCTCTCCGTGCTGTACCGGATTCATGGTGCCCGGGTCGATATTGATGTAGGGATCGAATTTCTGCATCGTCACTCTGTAACCGCGCGCTTTAAGAAGTCGACCTAAAGACGCTGCCGTTATACCTTTTCCGAGACCTGATACTACTCCTCCTGTAACGAACACATATTTGACTGCCATTTGAACCTCCTGGATGGTATGTTTGTGATTACAATACATTTCATTATACAGCCTGGAATCGTATCGCGCCACACATTTTTTAGTGAAATCAAATTGTCTCAAGAAAAGCTTAAATGGTCTATTTTTAACAAAAAATTCATTGATTTTAGGGCTGTGCTTTCTTATAATAAGCTGTAAACCGTTTACTTTGGGGCATTTGTACGCTTTATTTTTATTATTAACGGTTTATGGAGGTTTAAATGGCTGATAATAACCGCAACAGACCCAATTCCGGAAACGGCAGACAGGGCAATAATAACAACAAAAAAAATGGCCAGATGTTCATGTATATGATCGTGATAGCGCTCATAGTAATGTTCTTCGCGAGCATGTTCTCGAGCTCCATGAACTTTGGCAACTCAAAAGAGATTTCCTACTCGGAATTTCTTGAAATGGTTGAAAAGGGCGAAGTGGAAAGCGTTAAGATCGAGCCTTATCAGATTAATATTACGCCCGTTCCGGCCAACGAAAACCAGTTTTCAAGTATTACCTATTACACAGCAAGAGTAGATGATGACGAGCTGGTATCAGTTCTTGAAAAATACGATGTAGATATTACGGGTACCATTCCGAGCACTACATCTGCCATCATCTATAACATATTGAGCATTATATTGCCAATAGGCCTTCTGTGGGGGTTGCTTTTCTTCTTCATGCGCAAATCCGGCGGTGGCGGCGGCATCATGGGTGTGGGTAAGAGTAATGCAAAGGTCTATGTTGAGAGAAAGACCGGCGTTACCTTCAAGGATGTAGCCGGCCAGGACGAAGCCAAGGAATCCCTTCAGGAAGTGGTGGATTTTCTCCACAACCCCGGCAAATATACGGCTATAGGTGCCAAGCTTCCCAAAGGTGCGCTTTTGGTGGGCCCTCCCGGTACGGGTAAGACATTGCTTGCAAAGGCGGTGGCCGGTGAGGCCAATGTGCCGTTCTTTTCACTGGCCGGTTCGGATTTCGTAGAGATGTTTGTGGGTGTCGGTGCTTCACGAGTAAGAGATCTCTTCAAAGAAGCTCAAAAGAATGCACCCTGTATCATATTTATAGATGAGATTGATGCTATCGGAAAATCCAGAGATTCCAGATACGGTGGCGGCAATGATGAGAGAGAACAGACCTTGAACCAGCTCCTTGCTGAGATGGATGGTTTCGATACATCCAAGGGACTTCTCATTCTGGCTGCTACCAACCGTCCCGAGGTCCTTGACAAAGCGTTGCTTCGCCCGGGACGTTTCGACAGGCGTATCATTGTAGACAAGCCCGACCTCAAGGGACGTGTGGATACACTCAAGGTTCACTCGAAGGATGTTCTTATGGACGACAGCGTGGATCTTGACGAGATAGCTTTGGCTACATCGGGTGCCGTAGGTTCCGATCTTGCCAATATTATCAATGAAGCTGCCATAAATGCTGTAAAGAACGGACGCAAGGTGGTACGGCAGCAGGATCTCTTCGAATCCGTTGAGGTGGTAATAGCCGGAAAAGAAAAGAAGGACAGAATACTTAGTGACAAAGAAAAGAAAATAGTGGCTTATCATGAGGTGGGTCATGCTCTTATTGCGGCTCTCAAGAAAGAATCGGAGCCTATACAGAAGATTACGATAGTACCCCGTACAATGGGAGCTTTGGGATACGTTATGCAGACTCCCGAAGAGGAAAAGTATCTCATGACGGAGGAGGAACTCCGTACAAGGCTTACAACTTACATGGGTGGCCGTGCCGCCGAAAAGATTTTCTTCGACTCCGTTACTACGGGTGCGGCAAATGATATCGAAAAGGCTACTCAGCTTGCCAGAGCCATGGTCACTCAGTACGGTATGAGCCAGGAATTTGGTCTTATGAGTCTTGAATCTGTTGAGAACCGTTATCTTGACGGAAGACCTGTATTAAACTGCGGAGACCAGACAGCAGCACAGATTGACGGCGTGGTTAAGCAACTTTTGAAGGAAAGCTTTGAGGAGGCTGTAGAGCTTCTTACGGAGAATAAAGAGCTTGTCGAAGAAATAGGCTCATTCCTGTACGAGAAGGAAACCATCACCGGCAAGCAGTTTATGGAAATATATTACAGACTCAAGGGTATCGAGCCTCCTGCTGATGATGAGGAAGAGAAGGAACTGACTTTTGAATCCTATACCAGACAGAAACAGGAGAGTAAGGCAGCCGCATCTGTGGAGGATAGCGAGCCGCCTGCAGCCAAGATTGCCGGCTTCGTTACGGATGAGGATCCGGACTACGGAAACAGAGACTTTGAGCCTGCATCTGATGAAGATGACGACGACATAGTTGAGTCTGACGGAGCTATTGCTTACAGGGAATCGGATGACAATGAAAATGGTTAACATAATACCACAAAGACCGGCACGGGTTTCATATGGTGATGAGCAGGAAATCCGTTTCTACACTGTGCCTCTTTGAAACATCCGCAATAATGAACGAATATCTTGAAAAGGATTTGGAAAATCTACCGACCGACCCCGGTGTATATATCATGTATGATTCCGACGACATGATAATATACATCGGAAAGGCCGTCAATCTGCGCAACCGTGTCCGCCAATACTTCAATGGAGGAGACGGTCGTGCTATGCTTAGGAACCTTGTGCCCGACATAGCGCATTTTGAATGGATCATTACGGATTCAGAGATGGAGGCGTTGGTTCTGGAAAACAATCTCATCAAGGAACACCGTCCCAAATACAATACACTTCTTAAGGACGATAAGACATATCCCTACATAAAAATTACCATGAGCGACAACTTTCCCAGGCTTCTTATCACCAGAAAGCTTAAGAAGGATGGAGCATTGTACTTTGGCCCGTATACAGACGCGGGTGCCGCCAGACAGACAATGGATGCGCTTAACAAAATATATGGGATAAGGACCTGCTCCAGAAAAATAAGTGCAAATCCGGCAGGCAGGGAGAATGACTCAAACAAAAATGAAAGAGCCTGTCTTAATTATCATATGGGATATTGTCCCGCACCCTGTATCGGGAATATTTCAAAAGAAGAATATGCCCTAAATGTGGAAAAAGCCGAGGAGTTTCTGGCCGGAAGGAACACCGGATTTCTTAAACTTATTGAAAAGAATATGCTTGATGCTTCGTCAGAACTTGAATTTGAAAGAGCAGCCGAATGGAAGGATATACTTGAGGCTGCGGAAAAGACTCTAAACCGTCAGAAGATTACAGCGTCAAATTCAGATGACAGGGATATGGTGGCACTTGCTGTACGAAATGAAGGAGACGAAAAAGGCGCTGATGCACCGGATGCGGTAATTTCAGTGTTCTTTGTCAGAGAAGGCAAGCTCATGGGACGTGAGCATTTCTATATGGAAGTGCCGGACGGAGAGGACGGAGCGGATATTGTTTCCGGATTTATTCGCCAATATTATGCAAATGCCATAGATATTCCCACACAGATATGCACGCAGTATGAAATAGATGGAGCCGAACTTTTGGAAAAATGGCTGTCGGAGCGCCGCGGACACAAGGTTTCTCTTAAGGTGCCGCTTAAGGGAGATAAGGAAAAGCTCCTTAAACTGGCGAAAAAAAACGCAGAGCTTGTTCTTGGGCAGGATACGGAAAGGTTAAAGAGAGAACGTATGCGTACTTACGGCGCGTCGGAGGAACTTGGCAGACTGGCAGGAATTGGCAGCCTTCATAGGGTAGAGGCTTACGATATATCCAACATAAGCGGTTATGATATGGTCGGATCCATGGTCGTATTTGAAGACGGACGTCCCAAGAGAAACGATTACCGTAAATTCAGAATAAAGTCACTTGAGGGACAAAACGACTATGCGGCTCTTAAGGAAGTACTGACCCGCCGCTTCGAGCATGGACTGAGGGAACGTCACGAAGAAGGAGAAAAGACTGCATTTTCCAAATTCCCGGATGCAATACTCATGGACGGAGGAATAGGTCAGGTGCATATTGCCCGGGAGGTTATGTCAGAACTCGGGCTTCACATACCGATCTGCGGCATGGTAAAAGATGACCATCACAACACCAGAGGTCTGGTGGTGGAAGAGGAGGAAGTTCCAATCCGAAAGGATTCTGCAGTATTTCACCTTATTACCAGGATACAGGATGAAGCTCACAGATTTGCCATTACATTCCACAGAAGTCTTAGAAGCAAAGGGCAGGTCAGATCAATGCTGGATATGATTCCGGGCATAGGACCATCCAGAAGAAAGGCTCTTATGAAGAGTTTTTCCACAATAGATGATCTGCGAAAGGCGGATGAGGACAGTATTGCGGCCGTACCGGGGATGAACAGGGCTGCGGCGCGGAATGTATATGAGTCTTTGCATGTACATGAAGATGATGCGGAACGGGTTAAAGAAGATGGGAAATAATATATTGACGGGTATATCCGTAGAGGAGGCCGTTCAAAGGCTGCACAATGCAATAAGCGAGATCAAAAGGACAGAAGAAAAAGATATCATTGAGGCTTGTGGAATGGTATCTGCCTGTGATGTCAGAGCCAATATCAATGTTCCGCCGTTTTCAAGGTCGGCAATGGACGGTTATGCACTAAGGGCAAAAGAGACAGCCGGCGCTTCGGACGGTTCTCCTGTTCAGCTCAAAGTTGTGGGAAAGGTGCTCGCGGGGCGATGCTTTGAAGGAAAGGCGGATTTTGGCACAGCAGTGCGCGTTATGACAGGAGCAATGATTCCGGAAGAATATGATGCTGTTGTAAAGCAGGAGGATACCGACTGCGGGACAGATTATGTTCTTGTCAGAAAGGAAGTTGAGCCGTTTACCAATTACTCTCCCGAAGGTGAGGATATAAAGAAGGGTGAAGTCCTTGTGGAGAAGGGTAAGAGAATAAGCAGGATTCACGCAGGTGTACTTGCGTCGGCCGGGGTGTCGGACATTGAAGTGAAAAGTCCTGTCCGCGTAGCACTTATAGTTACAGGGAGTGAGCTTGTATATCCCGGAAGTGAACTCGGAAAGGGGCAGATATATAGCAGCATACAAGCTGTTATTGGCGCATTTCTAAAGGAAGTTAGAGCTGAAATTGTATATGAATCGGTGTGCGCTGACGACAAAGAAAAGATAAAAGAAAATATAATAATAGGCATAGAACGCGCGGATATCGTAGTTACCACCGGCGGCGTTTCTGTGGGTGAAAAGGATTTGATGCATGATTGTCTTGATGAGATAGGAGCCAAAAAGCTTTTCTACAGAGTTGACATCCGGCCCGGAACACCTGCCGTGGGAAGTATACTAAACAAAAAGCCCATACTTTCGATGTCCGGCAATCCTTATGCCGCCACCGTTAATATGGATATATATCTGAGGGAAGCATTGTGTGCGCTTACGGGTTGTATGGATTACAGGCTTAAGAGGGAAAAAGCATATCTGGCTGAGGATTTAAAAAAAATACCGAAGATAAGGAGTTTTGTCCGCGCATACGAGGAAGAGGGCAGAGTGTATATTGGCAACAGACTCAATATGTCTTCTGTTATCGGGAATTTAAGGGAATGCAACTGCTATATTGATATTCCGGCAGGTGCGACTGCTCTTAAGGGAGATGTTGTGGAGATAATGCGATGAAAGAGAAAAACATCTCAATAGGTATCATTGCCGGAGGCAGGAGCCGAAGGATGGGAAAAGACAAGGCTTTCCTGAAAATAAAAGGCAGGTATGTCATAGACAGCATTATTGACAAATTCCGGGCCTTCGGAGAAATAATAATATCTGATTCGGGCAAGGGGCGCTTTGAAGACAGAGGATGCAAGGTGGTATATGACAAAAATGAGGGTATAGGTCCTCTGGAGGGGGTGCGACGGATATTAGAGGAGGCCTCTTCGGAATACGTTTTTGTATGTGCGGTGGATATGCCTTTTATTGACGCAACCGCTGCAGAATATATGGCGGAGTTTATATCGTCGGATTGCGATTGTTACATTGCATCTGATTCAGACAGGATACATCCCTTATGTGCAATATATAAAAAGTCCGTACTTACTGTTATAGAAGATCTGATAAACTCGGGAGAGCGCAAACTTTCCGCGATTTTTGAAAGAGCTAAGACCAAATATGTATCCTTTGAGTATTTGAGAAACTCCGGAAAACTCCTTACCAATGTAAACACTCCCGGAGATTTTTTTAATGCACTAAAGCCCTTTGTCTTTTCCGTGAGCGGATTGAGTGGTTCGGGAAAGACTACGCTTATGACAAAGCTGGTAAAGAGTTTGTCTGATAAGGGGTATAAGGTCTGCTGCATAAAGCATGATGGCTGTGATAAATATACGGACCTTCCCGGGAGTGATACGTATCGTTATTCGGATTCGGGAGCAATATGTTCGGCTGTCTTTACGGACACCCGGTTTATGGTTGACATAAAGCAAAAAAAATCATCAGATGAAATAGTGGAACTGGTTTCTGAAAATTGTCCCGATGCGGACTTTATCATAATAGAGGGACTAAAAGCATCGTCTTACCCCAAGATCGAAGTGGTTGGAGAGTCAGGAAAAAGCGGTCTTTGTGCACGTGACACACTCATATGTGAAGTTACGGCGGAAGGAGTGAACAATGACGCTTCTGGTGATAAAGACGAATCCGGGCAGATATATGACAGGGAAGATATTGCCGGCATAATCCGGTGCATCAGGGATTATCTTCGTAGAGAAACAGGATGTGCTCTTCTTTGAGTCTCAGGCTCTGCGGCATTCCTTTAGCTATTATTTTTTCGTTCATTTCGTCCTGCACAAACCAGCAGACAGGGGAGACGTCGTCCCTGCAGGGAGACGTCGTTTCGCTTCTTATGGGATCAAGATAATAATTTGTCTCAAAAGGCATATGCGCCGTGGAATTTAGAGTAAAACAGAATGCGTTGTCAGGTACTTCTCCCCATATCGGTTCAAAGTAATGAGCTCTGTATCCGATATGTGTTACTCCTTCCGGGATTTT
>CAJOOT010000044.1 GCA_905236215.1 uncultured Eubacterium sp. | reverse complement strand
GAGCAGCTTCTCGCCCGCCTTGGTTTTGGGCAGCACGAAGCCAAACTCAAAGCTGTCCATGCGGTCGCTCAAAATCGCAAGCTTGTCGTCCTCTGCGGTCATCAATCGGAGCGTCGGCTCATCCCCGGGGAAACCGTCGATCTTGTTGGTCTCCAACGCCGCCGCCATGTCGGGATAGGAGTTGAAATAGCTGATTTGCGCGTCCGGCAACGCCTCCAAAACGATTTTGTCGAAGTTCGTGCCCGTCTGCACGCCGATGCGCTTGCCGTCGTAATCAGAAATGCTGAGTCCTGTTTCTTCTGTGGATTTAGGGGCATTTTCAGAATCCCGAACCATTACAGCAATCTCCTCTACATAGGTCGGCTGAGAGAAACGAATTGCTTCCTCCCTTTCAGGTGTAATAAATAATGCCGCAAAAATACAGTCCACATCACCACCCTGAGCTGCCGCAATGATTCCGCCATAGTCATAGACCTTGAACTCTATTGTCGCACCTAACCATGCGGCAAAACGATAAGCAAGCTCAATATCGTAACCGCTCAGCTCTGTGCCGGAATAGTAAGTATAAGGCTCGTATACACCAGAGGTGCCCACTACCAAATGTAAATCAGAGTTCTCGGGAACAGAAATTTCCGGCATGGTCTCATCTCGCTTTACGAGCCAGCGGTCAATCATGTCATCCAGCGTCCCGTCTTTTTTTACCTCATTCAGAAACACATTGATTTTATTCTCCAAATCAGGAATCTTTGAATTTGGGGCGATGGCTGCCGCCATAGTATAGCTTTCTCCCAATGTTTCATCCAAAAGCCGTACCCCCGGCATCCCATTTCGGATGGCTGTTTCCATGGCAATTTTTCCGTAAATAAAGGCATCCAATTTCCCCTGGCTGACCGCTGTGTATCCAATCATAGCATCTTTGTGATATTCGATCTCTGCCTGCGGTAATTTCTTAGCTACCAGTTTGTCATCATTTGTGTTATCTGCCATACCAATTCTTCGTCCCGGTTCATTGAGCTGCTCCAAAGAAGTGATAACCGCTTCGTCCGCTGCGTCATTCTTAGCTCCGCAGCCAGTAAGCAGACTCAATCCCAAAGTCAGTATGCTTATAATGAACAGCATCCTATATCCTTTTGTCATTAACATAGAACCTCCTTAGATTCCATTATTTCGGTCTTACTCAACCGTCAGAATGTCTAAAAATCCTGTTACCTCAAAAATCTCCTTTACCTCATCAGACGCATTTCTGACAACCATACTTCCCTGCTTGTTCATAATCTTCTGGGCGGAAAGCAGGACTCTTAAGCCCGCGGAAGAAATATACTCAAGCTTCTCCATATCCATAATAAGCTCCGTCCTTCCTTCTAAAGCGGCTTTCAGTTCTCCATCCAGTTCGGGCGCCGTCGTGGTGTCCAGGCGTCCCTCCAGCGAAACTGTCAGATTGTTTCCATTTACTTCCTTGTTGATATTCAGCATTTTATTTTCCTCCTTGTATTATATAGTTATAGTTTAAAAAACATATCCTTCTCGCGTTCTGCCTGTATATTCCAAACACATCATTGTAAGATCGTCAAACTGCTCCGCATCTTTTACGAATGTGTGCACAGCTCTTCTGACATTTGTAAGCAGTTCCTTGGGTGAAGCATCGGGATTTTCGTTAAGCGCTGCTATCATACGCTCCGTTCCGAAAAACTCTTTTTTCGCATTGGTCGCTTCCGGTACGCCGTCCGTATAGACAAAAAACCTTGCACCCGGAGTAAGCATAAGCTCATATTCCTTATATTTCATCCCATCCATGCCGCCGATTACAAAGCCGTGCCTGTCCTTATACAGTTCAAAGCTCCCATCCGCGCAGCGTATTACAGGGTATTCATGACCCGCGCTGGCCGCTGTAAGCTTTCCGGTTGAGATCTCAAGTATACCAAGCCATACGGTAACAAACATCTCTTCACGGTTATTCGCGCATATAGCTGCGTTGGTGTCCTCCAAAATCTTTGCCGGCGACTTGCATGCCATAGCATTATTTGCCAGAATAATCTTAGACGCCATCATAAATAGAGCCGCCGGAACCCCTTTCCCTGACACATCAGCCATTACCATGCACAGGTGGTCGTCATCTATCAGGAAGAAATCATAGAAATCTCCCCCAACCTCCTTTGCAGGGGTCATGGTGGCATAGATATCAAACTCCGGTCTGTCCGGAAAAGCAGGGTAAATATTTGGCAGCATATCTGCCTGAATTCTGGTTGCCAAAGAAAGTTCGGCTCCAATACGCTCCTTCTCCGCCGTTGCAGTCTTCAGATTTGTCATATACGAAGAAACTCCGTCAGCGAGGCTTTTAACATTATCCGCAAGGAGCTCAAGTTCTCCCCCTGTTCTTATATGTACCGCTTCATATGAAAGCTCCTCGGGCTCAGCACCCGATTTCATTTTTTTTACAAATAAATCACTGTTTTCAGCTATCTTAACAATAGGTCCTACAAGATAGTGCTTGGTATAAAGTACATACAGCAGTATAATAATTGCTGTAAGGATAACAGCAATCAGGATAACAGACTGTATGTAACGATGTATATAGGTATCTATCCGGTTTATATCAATTTCTACGCAGATAAGTCCTGCCGGATTGCCCCTACTGTCAAATATAACACGATACCCGTTTAACATATGTCCGTACACAGCCGAGTATCCCGTAAGCGTCCCACTTTCCTTTTTCCGTGTCTTTACAGCCTGCTGCAGGCTTAGCAGTGTGTTATCCTCAAATCCGCCTTCTTCACAGGGTGTCCCCATATAAGTATAAATCTCAAGAGGAGATTTGCCAGCCTTTTTTCCTGCTTCTAATTCCTCTTCTGTTTTGGTATTGATCGCATATTGCAGGCTATGAATATCATCTATGTCATCAAAATAGACGGCATAAAGGTATTCTATATCGGAACTGTCCTTAATCCGATTAAGCCTTTGCCTCAACATCTCATAATTCTCCGGCATATCCCGATTTGAAATCATGTCGCCAAAATCATATTCTGATGCTTCACGGTAAGCGTATTCCAAAACTGTATCTGCATAATCAATATAGCTTTCCATTACACTGGCATAATAAAGCTTATATCCGGTGACCGCTATGGCAGCTGTAAGAATTCCCATAAATAATATAGCCGTAATTGCAACCTTTGTTTTTATACTAATTCCTTTTTTCATAATATTCCTCTGTTAAATATCCAATATTGAGGCGCTGCATTAAATTTCTTTCAGGTCAGAAATCATAAAGATGTGAAGCGGCAAGTCTTGCTTAAAGTCTTTTTGTAATCGTCAGGATGTTCTGTCTGTCCTTGTATTCGTATCGCATATCATCCATGCTTTTTTTTGCCATAAATATTCCCAGCCCGCCTATACTCCTCTCCTCTGCCGGCAGCGTCACATCAGGATCCGGCTTTTCAAGAGGATTATAGGGTTTCCCCGTGTCCGTAAAGGTAATGGAAATCCGGTTTTCATCATAGTCGGTCTCTACTTGTATGATTGCCAACCCTGTATTAGGGGCATAGGCGTAATGCGCAATGTTTACAAAAAGCTCCTCCACGGCTATATCTATCTGCATCTGTACTTTCATTGACGCACCCGTTTGTTCAAGGTATCCATTCACAAAGTCAAGCACAGCCGGTAAATTCTCCGTGACAGCTTTAATCTCAAGTT
>CAJOOT010000043.1 GCA_905236215.1 uncultured Eubacterium sp. | reverse complement strand
TTCAACAGTATGGAATATATTGGTAAATCAGGCGACACGGGTGAAGCAGTGTATAATGATCCGAACGGATGGAGCGTCCGGTATATTACTGATGATTTTGAAGTTACTACGGAAGGGGCTGTCACAACTTTTGTTTATATTGGAGAATCGGCGGGCACCAATATGATAACGGCGACATATGTGGTATCGAAGGATGCCGAAACATATATCAATGAGTTGGCAAAGTCATGGGGAAGTGAAAATGTGACGGTCAAGAAGAGCATTTTCCCGGGAACCGATTCTGTTGACGGTTACTGGGCTTCCCTGCCTCCTGCGGAGGATGGTTCAGGACTGTACGAGACAGCGGTTGCAAGGGACTATATGGATGGAGTACTTGTTTTTGAACTCACAGGGCATCACAGCGGCAATGATGAGTTGGATATTCCTGTCTCTGATAAACTCGCAATGATCATTGATTCTATCGTGTTCTCCACGGAAACCCTGGAATCGGATAACGAATCGGGTGCTTCTTCTGCGGAGTTAAATGTCGGACAGGGTGTGATTTCAGAAAGCCAGGCGTTGGACGCAGTCATAAACTATTATGAGAAAAATAATCCAGAATATGAACCCGGAAAAGAAACAGGTGATTATTGGGATGTTTCCACAAATGATGCCGGTGAGATAGTTGTATTGTACCATTCCTACACAGGTGCGATAAAACGTTACTATGTCGATCCGGATTCCGGTGAAACATATGTTACAGAGTTTGTTCCGGGAATAATAGATGATGAGCAGGAGACGGGTGGAGCATTTAATATAAGAGATTATTTGAAGCTGGCAGAAAAGCAGTAAAACTTGCACTACCAAATTTCAGCAGGAGGAAAGAAAATGAAAAAGAATAATCTGGTTATAGCGGGTATTATAATTGCGATGATTGCATTGACAGGGTGCGGGACGGATACGCCGGTCTCGGAAGCGTCTACAGAGCAGGCGGCGGAGACTGTGGCTCAGGAAACAGAAATCGCAGATGAGTCCGAGACTGGCGAGAAACAGGAAGTCGGCATGGCGAATCCTTGGCGAGAGATTACTGCAAAAGAGGCGGCAGAAGCAATTCCCAATCTGTTCAAGGCACCGGATGGAGCTGAGGTTCTTGCATGGACCATGCTGGATGATGCGGCTGAAGCAAACGGCAAGCCCGGTTCTTTGGTGGATCTGCAGTTTTCAATGGACGATCTGATCTTTGATGCCAGAGCACAGGTAACAGGTGACGAATATATGGATCTGTCAGGTCTTAATTATGAATGGACTGCAGAGGATGAGACTACGCTCTCAGGCTGGGGCGGCGGAAATATGCAGGCAAAGACGTATCGCAATATCAACGACAGCGGTATGATCGATCTTATTACCTGGTATGATGCGGAGATAGAAATTTCCTATTCCCTTTCGGTGGCGGCGGCTGATCTGGAGGGCTTTGATATACAGGCTGTTGCAGAGCAGATGTATGATCCCTCAAAGCAGGCAGGTGTGGATATACCTGATGAGGCAGAGGAGCATATCCCCAGGGATATTTCCGGCTGTGATACCTTTACGCAGATTGTGGATCAGCTCGAAAGCGGGGCAGGATATGCCAATGTGGTGATAGATGGCACGGATGTGCTGCTGGTAGCGAACCATGTGTATGAATTTGAGGGCGAGGGCACGGGTAAATTCGGCGCTATTGATGCTGAAGTGTATTATTACAATGAGGACGGAATTCCGACCTATGCCGGATATGTCTCTGCATCCGGAATGGCTTATCCGCTTGCTGTCTCGGACGGAAGACTTTATGTATGCGGAAAGCATTATGTAAAGAAGATGATCCTTCTTGCCGGCGGAATGGTATGTGATGAGGAAGCCTATGTCGAGTATGATTCAGATGGCAATGAGACCTATTATTACCGCTCGGATACTCACACGGTAAATGACAATGAGGAAGCGAAATATCCAAACGACAGCATGCTTACTGAGATGTTTGAACAATTTGGAAATGCGGAGACGATCGAGTTTTCAAGAGTTCAGTAAAATATACCTAATATTCCGAAACCTCAAAACGGAATTGTTCATTAAAAGTTATAAAAGTATCAGAAATGGAGGTATAAAAACCATTGCCTCAAGGAGATGATCGGGATTGGCGTTCCGGTTGGTGTTCTCCATTTTCATTATGTTCATGGGATCCGTACCGGCTAACTCGGCAAACTGTTCCTGCATAAGACCAAGTTGTGCCCTTGCTTTCCTTATCGCATCAGCCAGTGGCTTTGTAAACTCGTTCATTATAAATCACCTCTCTTCATATTTTAAAGATAGGTTTCTCTAATATGAACGATTTATAAGAAAGTAAAAACAATACTTATAAATAAGGTTGGCGAATATAAGATGAACAAATCATACGATGTTGGTTGCAGGAGCGATGAGAACAGTATTTGCTATATGTTTCATGGCTTTATAAAGATGGTCATAAGATACAAAGCACTCAACGCAATACGCAGCCATATGCTGCCGGGAAAGAGTGGGAACACATTCAGTGCTTGGTATTCTTCTTGCAAATCGCTAGAGATTTGCGGGTTCAGACCGCCATAGGGCGGTTCGCTATGAACCCATAACGCCGTATCCGGCGGATATATTCTTTTTTACCGTACTGTGGAGATTTTATGGAAAAATAAAAAACTGCCACAGCATGGGTGCAGGACGCACCTATATCCTTGTAGCAGTTTAGGAG
>CAJOOT010000042.1 GCA_905236215.1 uncultured Eubacterium sp. | reverse complement strand
TCCGCCTATGGATGTGGAAGGCGCCGATATTAAACCGGTGGAAATGGATATTGAACTTAAGAATGTTTCTTTTGCTTATGAGGATAAAACAATTATTGACAATGTGTCCCTTAAAATACCTGCGAAGACTACTACGGCAATCGTAGGCCCTTCGGGAGGCGGAAAAACAACACTTACGAATCTTATGGCAAGATTTTGGGATGTTAAATCCGGTGAGGTGTTGCTTGGTGGCGTTGATGTTAAGGATTACAGTTTTGATTCACTGATAAAGAATTTCAGCTTTGTGTTCAAAAAAGTTTACCTTTTTGAGGATACCATAGCCAATAATATACGTTTCGGAACTCCCGAAGCCCCAATGGAACATGTGATTGAAGCAGCGAAGCGTGCAAGATGTCATGACTTCATCATGAGTCTTCCGGGTGGGTATGATACCGTAATAGGAGAAGGAGGAGCCTCTCTTTCCGGAGGAGAAAAACAAAGAATATCCATAGCCAGAGCAATTATGAAGGATGCCCCCATCATTATATTAGATGAGGCAACTGCCAATGTTGACCCTGAAAATGAAGAGGAGCTTACAAAGGCTATTGAGGAACTTACGCGAGATAAGACCATAATTATGATAGCTCACAGACTTAAGACTGTAAGACGTGCAGATCAGATAATAGTAGTGGCTGACGGTAAGATTTCTCAGAAGGGCACTCACGAAGAGTTGATAGCACAGGACGGTATCTATAAAACCTTTGTGACTGAGAGACAGGAAGCTGTTTCGTGGAAGATAGCGTAGGGGAAGGAAATGCTTAAGTATGATGGAAGCTTCGCACGGAAAACTGATAAGAGAATCATTAGAAGTTTTTTTCTTCGTTTAAAAATCACTTGACATTTACAGATATAATGATAAAATCATTATCGATAATCTTATTATCGGTAATGATTTTTTATGTGGAGAAAAAATGTCTGTACGAGATACAAGTATTGATCCAAGACTGCTTCAGAGCGCACGCGATGAGTTCATGAAATATGGGTTTATAAAGGCGGATCTGAAGACTATTTGTGACAATGCAGGGATAACAACAGGGGCCGTATATAAGCGGTATAAGGGTAAAGAAGAGCTGTTTTGCGCAGTAGTGAAGGATACGGTTGAAACACTTGACGGATTTGTATCGGTGCGTTCCGAACAGGATTTTTCTGCTATGACTGATGAAGAGGTCAAAGCAACGTGGTTAATGAATGAGAAGTTCATGCTAGACCTGTTTAAGATGCTATGGTCCATGCGCGGTGATTTCGTGCTTTTGTTGGAAAAATCAGCCGGAACCGTGTATGAGAATTACGGACACGATTTTGCACTTCGCATGACTGATGCCTATATGCAGTATTATCTTGAAGCAAAAAATCGTGGACTGGCAGATGCCGATATTACAAAAGAAGAGATGCATGTGCTCTGCACCTCATTCTGGACAGCCATATATGAACCCTTTGTCCATAAGATGTCATGGAAAAAAATTGAGGAGCATTGCAGGATGATGTGCAGATTTTTTGACTGGACAAAAGTGCTGGTAATGAAATAAGAACTATTAAGCCGTCGAAAGACGGCTTAAAAACAGACATTCGGTTAGCGGATGCTAATCAGAAATGAAGCAGACGGAGGAAATAAAATGTTTAAGAGAGTGGCTCCCTATATTGGAGAGTACAAAAAGTATACCGTATGGGCTGTGATAATGATGTCCATAGGTATCATCGCAAATGTTATGCCTTATTTTTTCATGTATCAGATTATAGTTCCGCTTATCCGGGGGGAGCGTATAGATGCTTCTTTTATCCTGTTCAGGGTTGTGGCGATCGCAGTATGCGAGATCATCTTTTCGGTCTCTTATGTGCAGGGACTTACGTTTTCGCATATCAGTGCATACAACACCCTTAAAAACCTGAGGGTCTCCCTGCAGGGAAAACTTGAAAAGCAGCCTCTCGGAAACATACAGGAACTTGGTACGGGCCGTATCAAGAAAGTATTTACGGACGATATAGATCAGGTTGAACTTCTGTTGGCCCACGCTATTCCCGAAGGAATTGCAAACATCGCAATCCCCGTTATCATAATTGTTCTTATGTTCATATTCGATTGGAGGCTTGGTCTTTTATCATTGGTGCCTCTTGTGATCGGAATGTTTGCAATGGGTATGATGATGAAATCCGGATTTGAGAAGATGAATGCTTATTACGAATCCGCTACGAAGATGAATAATACTATTATCGAATATGTAAACGGAATGGAAGTCGTAAAGGTCTTTAACAAAGACGGGGAATCCTATAAGCGTTTCGGTGACATGGTTAAGAATTACCGGGACTTTACGATCGACTGGTATAAGGTATGCTGGCCGTGGATGGCGATATATTCAAGCGTGCTTCCCTGTCTTGTACTTCTAATGCTGCCTTTCGGATCCATGATGGTACTTGGCGGGACCATAACACTTGAGAGGATGGTGCTGGTGTTTTGTATGTCTTTTGCCGTGGGGCCTTCTGTGTTAAAAGCACTCAATTTTGCCGGCAAGTTTCCACAACTTGATTATAAGATGGCCAAGCTTGAGAAGATGATGGAGCATCCGCCGCTTA
>CAJOOT010000041.1 GCA_905236215.1 uncultured Eubacterium sp. | reverse complement strand
TCCCGCCGGCACAGATGGATCAAGTGCAGGGCCACCCTCAAGATTAATCGTTCCATTTTTTGCCGCTGCTATAAACTGATCCGAAGACATAACCGTTACCGTATCGCTTGCCATCACCGTTCCGTCCGACATAAGTGCCGACAAGGTAAGATTTGCGCCGTTTGAAAGATCTTTTTCAAGGCCATCATACGATAGTCTTACTCTGTTGTAAACATACTCATCCGCATATGTCACAGAACTTGTACCATCAACACTACCCGACAGATCGCCGGCCGTAGGTACGCCCATAGCATCACTGTAATAACTCTTTGAGGAAATATCGTCTATCGTAATTTTCTCTGTAATCCTATAGGATTTTTCCGGCTCATCCTCGGTAAATGAAAGGGTCTGTCCCGTCTTATATCCGGTAAAGAGTGCCCTTCCGTTCAGATCTGCATTAGCCTCCTGATAGGCCTCAGATACCAACGCCTGGAGTGACTGCAATATAGTATTCATATCGGAAAGCGAATTGGTACCGTTCGTGCCCTGAACAAATTGCTTGTATGCATCGTTGATGGCCGCCTTTATATTGGTAAGAGCTTCTTCAGTATTGTCCAACCAGGTATCGGCATCGTTGATATTGTTGTCAAGATACTGAGATACCTGCGCCTGAGTATTTCTTAACCTTAAGGATCTGATAGCAATTACCGGATCCTCCGACGCCTTCGTGATCTTCTTTTGAGAAGTCATCTGGTCATTCAACTTGGAAGTCTGTTCCTTGGTGCGGTTGATATTTCTTATGTTGTTTTTCATTATCATGTTGTTGGTAACACGCATACTGTATACCTCCTTAGTCAAACTGACTTCTATACTCCGGTCTCCTGTATCAGTTTATCGTACATTTCACTCAAAACCTGAATAAGTTTTGAAGATAAATTGTAGGCATTCTGATACTTCACAAGGTCAAGTGCCTCTTCATCCTCGTCTACTCCCGATACGGACTGCCGCTGAGTGGTGATGCTGTCCAAAACATTTGCGTAGTTTGACTTGAAATTCTGTGCTTCGTTTGCATCTACCGCAACATCAGATATAATACACTGAAGAAACGCATCAGCCCTGGTATTTCTGAACACTTCGTCCTTTGTGCAAAGCCTGTACAGATCATCTACCAGATTGGCATTTTCCAGGTCTGATACCTTACCTGTACCATCGGTTTTTGCTATCTTATTTTCTGTGATGATATTTCCATCCTCATCATACAGCTGCGTACCGTTCTTGTCTTTGGTGTAATCCGCGGTAACCACAAGATTGGCATCATCAACCATTTTTTGGTTTACTATGGCTGTCGACGCCGTCAGGTAGTAGTAATACAGATAACTGTCAGAAGAAGTAGAGTGATTGTACGTATCTATCATGGTTCCGGATTCAAGGGCTGCTTCGTTAAACTTTGTAACAGAGCTGAAATCATACAACGTGGAGCCTGATGTATATACATCCTCTGCCTGATAAAAAGCAAGCCCGCTATTGCCGTACAAATCCTGACCGCTTTGCTGAATCTCATTGTACTTAAGTGCATATTCTCTGAAAAATCCGTTCAACTGCTGCTGATAATATGGAATACCCATATAATCAATGGATACACCGATCTCTGCTTTTTTGCCGCTATATACAGCCTGGGTTCCGGAAGATATACCGTTTGAGTCAGCGCTAACCGGAAGCAGGTAGAACGTATAACTATAGCTGTCCGATATTGCATTATAGCTCATGCTAAACCCATCGTAGTCGTAGTATGTTCCATTCAATGTGATAGTGCCTTTTTCGGCTACGGAAAGGTCTTTCAGCTCCGTCTGCGTAGGCTCACTGACAGTAACAGTAGTGCATCCGCTATATGTGACGCCCCCTGCATCCGTATAATCATAAGTGCCGAAGTTTGCAATCTTTCCACTAAGATTTGCAGAATTGTTTCCGTCTCTCATAAGGAAGAGTGACTTCAACGCACCGTCTGCCGAGGATATAGTGGGATCAAACGCTGTGTTTGTCACGTCACCCGTGGCATCCTTCCAAAAAATATCCACAAGATTGCTGGCATCAGACTGATTTACCTTTCCCGAACGTTCGATGCAAACAAGCTGATTATATTCATGTGTATCAACGAGAAGCGAGCCGTTAATCCATACCTTATAGTTTTTAAGGCCTGTAACATCATTGGCAACACTCTCTTCTGTATCTACATCAACAAACTCGGAAAGCTGGTCAATGAGAAGTGCCCTCTCATCGCGAAGCTCGTTGGCATTCTCTCCGGTAAGTTCCACCAGATTGATCTTGTCTGTAGCTTCGGATATTTTTTTTGCAAGAGTATTGATGGCCTCTACATCGGTCTTGATTACTTCATTGATCTCTTCCTGAAGATCAAAGAGATTTGTAGACATATTATTGAAGTAGGTACAAAGGCTCTGTGTTGTGCCAACATAGGTCTGACGCTTACTGTACTCCGACGCATCTGTCTTTAGCGATTCAAGAGCAGTATACATATTTGAAAAGATAGACGAAAATCCGTCCACTGTTTCGTCATCCTGAAAATATGTTTCTATCTGATCCAGATAATATGCTTTTGTATCGTAATTGTTGAGCTTGGCATTGGTCGACCAATATTTCATGTCGTAATACAGATCTCTTACCTGCTCTATGGCCGTAGCTTTAACGCCTGTGCCCATGGTACCGTAATTCATGTATGTACGCATGGCTTCGGCAGCTTTGATGATTGTTCGCTGGCGACTGTACCCTTCAGTCTGTACATTAGCCGTGTTATTTGCTGTAGTATGTATAGCCGCCTGATA
>CAJOOT010000040.1 GCA_905236215.1 uncultured Eubacterium sp. | reverse complement strand
TACCGAGGACAAAACACAAAATGATAGTTGATCAATGATACAGTTGTCTTTGTATGTTTGTATTCATTCTTCATGAATATATAGTAGCATATTTGTAGATGTTGGTCAACGTGTTATCTACAAAAGCAAAAGGGGTGGCTATCATCCTCACGGTTGAAACCGTGGGTTTTCTCGCCCACATGGGTTATAATGTCATTGATTTTTGTCAATGGCATTTTTTATGGTTGCCTTGATTGCCCACTCATTGGGAATCTCCTCGGGAAAACTATAAAAATTAGTTTCCTGAGTAGCCCTCACCTCTTTATCGCCGAGGCTGAACGGAGAACTGAAAAGTTCTTCTATTTCCCAACCCATGCGTTCCATATCCTCGTCGGTCTTGTTATAGCACAGAATACAGATAATTCCTTCGTCAACGTAATAAACAACCGAATTTGTATTCTGCCACTTTCGTTTTCCCAGGCTTTCCCCTAATGCTCTAAGCAAAAATCCAACTCGCTCGGGAGATCCTTTTTTCTTATTATCATTAATCTCAGGAATGCTGATAACAACCAGCCGGGCTGAGTGTCCCATTATAAGGAGCTTTCTGATGTCGCCAAAAAACAGTTTGTCTCCGTAAAGTCCGGTCACTGAATCTTTGCGGTAATCATCGTTTTCAAGAGTGAGCAGACCTCCCAGTGCGGCAAACGCCTGACAGAGCAACACTATCTTAAGCCTGGGATATATTATCTGAATGATAATGGGCACTACCGAAAGTATGACAAACAACATCAGCATTATCATATCCCTGCTTGATATAACTTTTCTGTAACGTATGACAAGAGCTGAGACAAAGATTACGTAAACCGCTGTGACAGCATAAAAAATCGGGAATAAAGAACCGTGATGATAGATGGTACCATCCTCGTAGTAGTAGATCATATTCTTGAGTTCAGGTACAAAAAGCACCAAAATAACAACAACGGATGGTGCTATCATGACAATCCACTTCCAGGCATTCATCCTGTACTGAAGACCAAGAATATATGTAGCACTTAATGCAAAGAACAATGGGGTAAGATTATGTGAAAGCAAAAAGATCCTGACGCACAAATCGCTCTTTTCAAGAACGAAAAGATCCGGATCGTTTCTCATAAGAAGACTGGTATAATCAAATACTGCAGCGATAAGTCCGCTCATAATAAAAAGCAAAAAAAAGATATGCTTTTTTTCGCTGCAATCATGTCTCATCATAAAGAACGCAAGGGTAACGAGCGATACTACTACCGCACACAGATCGAATTGTGTAATATATTCGCTCATAATCCCTTGCTCCCTTTTAGTTATGCCTTAGCCAAGAGTCACTTTTCTGTAATTCTTTTTGCCACGTCTTACCAAAATACCGTCTCCGGCAAAAGCGTCTTTTGTATATGAAGTATGAATATCGATAACTTTTTCGTCATCTACAGCCACTCCACCCTGCTCCACAGCACGTCGTCCTTCCGAGCGCGTAGCTACAAGTGAGCTTTTTACAAGAATAGATATTATGTCAATCGTGTCGCTTGGTTCGCCTTTGACATCCACAAAATCCGCATCCGTAAGTTCAAATCCGGGAACATTAGCGGACGATGCTCCGTTGGAAAAGAGAGCCTTTGCTCCTTCCTGAGCCTTTTTAGCCTCTTCTTCTCCATGCACGAGAGTGGTAAGCTCCATAGCCAATATTTCCTTGGCTTCGTTGAGCTTTTCACCTTCCCAGGAATCCATCCTGTCAATTTCTTCTAAAGGAAGGAACGTAAGCATGCGAATGCACTTTAATACATCTGCATCGTCAACATTTCTCCAATACTGATAAAAATCAAAGGGTGATGTCTTGTTGGGATCAAGCCATACGGCTCCGCCCGACGTCTTGCCCATTTTGGTGCCGTCTTTCTTGGTAAGAAGGGTAATGGTCATGGCATAAGCATCCTTTCCCAGCTTCTTCCTGATAAGATCGGTACCTGCGAGCATATTTGACCACTGATCATCTCCGCCAAACTGCATATTGCAGCCGTAATCTTCATAAAGTCTGAAGAAATCGTAGCCCTGAAGCAGCATATAGCTCATCTCGAAGAATGTAAGCCCCCCTTCACGAGCCATCCTGTTCTCATATGCACGTGCCCGCAGCATATTTGCAACATTGAAATGAACTCCCACTTCTCTCATAAACTCCATAAAGTTCATATCACGAAGCCAGTCTGCATTGTTGACCATTTTGGCATCGGATGAGCCGTCTCCGAAAGTGATAAAGCGACTCATCTGGTTTTTAAAGCACTCGCAGTTGTGGTCAATGATATCATTGGTCATCATGGAACGCATATCCGTACGTCCCGACGGATCTCCTATCATGCCTGTACCGCCTCCCAAAAGGGCGATGGGTTTGTTCCCTGCCATCTGGAGACGTTTCATCAGGCATAGTGCCATGAAGTGTCCTACATGCAGTGAATCTGCCGTCGGGTCAAAGCCTATATAAAATGTAGCCTTGCCGTTGTTGATAAGGTTTTTTATTTCATCTTCATCTGTAAGCTGCGCGAGAAGTCCCCTCGCTTTGAGTTCGTCAAAAATCTCCATTTTTTCTTGTCCTTATTATATATTCCGGTATCACAAAGATGCGCATACCTCATGGCACATTATAGCATAGCGCACGGCGGCGTTGCAATGATACCTGTTATTGGAACAACATATATTGTCACAAAAAATTCTCCGATATTCACCATGGTAAATATCGGAGAATCTGCTTTTTATACAGGTTTATCCTGTGGTCATTATTTTACAGTCACCTTCACGGTCTTTGCATATCCATTTCTTGCATATACATAAATGGTGCATGTTCCCGCACTTATACCTTTTACCTTTCCGTTCTTGTCAACAGTAGCTATGCTCTCATCTG
>CAJOOT010000039.1 GCA_905236215.1 uncultured Eubacterium sp. | reverse complement strand
ATCCGGTATTAGCTGGGCGCTTCTCAAGGACATATTTGAAGATGAGGAATATAATATAGATGCACCTGCTCTTCTTAAGATAGCCACACCATTCCCGTTCCCGGAGAAGAAAGCTGTGTCATTTCTTGGAGATGTGGATGAAGTTCTGGTTATAGAAGAACTTGATAGCGTTGTTGAGGATGCTCTGTTAAAGACAGCAGGCAGATATCACCTAACAGTTGATATTTTGGGACGCGATACCGGTGATACCAATATTGCTGGAGAAAACTCCGCAGATATTGTTAGAAGTTATGTCAACCGGTTCCTCAAAAAAGATAATTCATCTGTCAATGAAATAGGCTGTGTAAATGACAACAGGCCGGTTCTTCCGGTGCGTCCGCCGGTATTGTGCGCAGGTTGTCCCCACAGGGCGTCATTCTATGCGGTTAAGAAGGCTATGCAGGGAAAGAAGACGATATACGGTGGGGATATAGGCTGCTACACTTTGGGTAATGCCATGCCGCTTGATATGGTGGATACCTGCCTTTGCATGGGAGCAGGTTATACGTTGCCTGTGGGAATCACACGAATGGAGCCGGATACACATGCCTTCGGTTTTGTGGGAGACTCTACGTTTTTTGCTTCGGGTATTACAGGCGTGGTAAATGCAGTATATAATCAGGCAAATATCACTTTCATTATTCTTGATAATTCCACTACGGCAATGACAGGCCACCAGCCGCATCCGGGTACCGGACGTACGCTTATGGGTGACGTGGTTGATTCTGTCAGCATAGAAGGTATTTTAAGAGGCATAGGTCTTGAATTTGTTGAGACTGTAGATCCGCTGGATCTTACAAGAGCTGTAGATGTTGTAAAGCGTGCTGATGAGGTTGAAGGCGTAAAGGCTATTATCTTTAAATCGCCATGTATTGCAATAGTTAAGGGCAATCCTCCGCTTAAGGTAGATCAAAACAAGTGTGTAAAATGCCGAAAATGCATTAATGAGATAGGTTGTCCTGCTATAGTTACCGTAAAAGATGAAATTATGACAGATACTTCGCTTTGTACCGGTTGTGGACTTTGTACGAATATCTGTCCCTGTGATGCCATCGGGAGATAATGATGATGAATAGAAATATAGTGTTGTGCGGCGTGGGAGGCCAGGGCACGGTGCTTGCATCCAAGATGTTGGCGGCTGCCGCAATGAAAAAAGGACTTACCGTAATGAGCGCAGAAACCATAGGTATGGCACAAAGAGGCGGAAATGTTTTCAGTAATGTTCGTATGGGAGAAAAGATTCACGCTCCAATGATAGGGCTTGGTGAGGCCGACCTTATCATAGGTTTCGAACCCGGAGAGACTGTCAGGATGTTTCCTTACCTAAAAGAAGGTGGAAGCATAGTTACCAATATCAATCCTGTTATGCCAACTACGGCTATGCTCTCAAAATCAGACTATACCGGGATGGAGATGGTGAAATTTCTGAAAGAAAATGTGCCAAAGGAAAAACTGATTCTGATAGACGGACAGGAGGCCTGTTGCGATATAGGAAACCCTAAAGTCTTAAATGTGGTACTTCTCGGGGCAGCAGTCCGCACGGGGATGACGGGACTTTCGGAGGAGGATGTATTGTCTGTTTTTCCAGCGATTATTAAAGAAAAGCTTATAGATATAAATAAAAAAGCGTTTCATTATGCTCAGGATATATGAAAGGATATAAGAGATGAAGATCAGTGATAAACAATTGGAACTTGTGAACGGACGTATTGATGCTCTGGTTGAGGCAGACAGTTTTTACGGAAAGAAACTCAAAGCGGCTGGTGTTAAGCATGTATCCGACGCTGAAGAATTTGAGCAGCTTCCGTTTTCTGAAAAGTCGGATTTGAGAGAAGCATATCCCCTTGGACTTATGACTGCTCCTGAAGAGAAGATTGTAAGAATACATTCATCTTCGGGGACGACAGGCCTTCCGGTTATCATTCCTTATACTGCAAAGGATGTGGACGACTGGGCAATAATGTTTAAGAGATGCTATGAATATGCCGGGGTTACAAATAAAGACAGAATCCAGATTACACCCGGATACGGCTTATGGACGGCGGGTATAGGCTTCCAGAACGGAGCGGAAAAGCTTGGTGCCATGACGGTGCCCATGGGCCCGGGAAACACCGAAAAGCAGATTCAGATGATGATTGATATGAAGACGACGGTGCTTTGCTCCACATCTTCATATGCATTGCTTCTTGCAGAAGAAATTGAAAAACGTGGCATTCAGGATAAGATTCATCTTAAGAAGGGTATCATGGGCTCTGAGCGTTGGAGTCAAAAGATGAGGGATAAGATTCAGAGCGTCCTCGGCATTGAACTTTTTGATATCTACGGTCTTACCGAGATATACGGACCCGGTATCGGCATCAATTGTCCGGGTGAGACAGGTATGCACATATGGGATGATTACCTCTACGTGGAGATTATCGATCCGCAGACGGGAAAGAACCTGCCGGACGGAGAATGGGGAGAGATTGTTATTACTACTCTTGTCAAAGAAGGTGCTCCGCTCATACGTTATCGTACACATGATATGTCCAGGATAATTCCGGATAAATGTCATTGCGGAAGAGATTATCCTATGATTGATGTTATAAAGGGTCGTACTGATGACATGATGAAGATCAAGGGTGTTAATGTATTCCCGAATCAGATAGAAGAGATCCTTGCCAGATTTGAAGAGCTTAATTCAGAATATCAAATCCGAATTTCTCATCTGGACGGAAAGGACACCATGCGTATTTATGTAGAGGCCAAAAGCGGAAGCTATGATTTTCAGGAAGTGGGAGGTCGTTTTGCAGAAGCAGTAAAGAGTAAGATAGGATTTACACCTATTGTAAAAGTGGTGGAGATTGGTGTATTGCCCAGAAGTGAAAAGAAAGCTAAAAGAGTCATAGACGAAAGATATGATTCGGAATAATATCTGAAGCCTTATATGGAAACGAAACTTACAAAGGAAGATTACCTTGAAATATACCGGATGTTGGAAGAGGTCTCGCCTGTCCCCTATGATTGCGGGATGATCTGCGGGGCAGCTTGCTGTGATCCGGATAGAAAGGGAGAAGATCTGGGTATCTATCTTCTTCCGGGAGAAGAAAAGGTACATGATATGTCCGATCCCTGGCTGAAGTGGGATAAGGAAAAGGCTGAGGATTATGATTTCCCCGATTCGTGGGAGGGCATTGTATATTTTGCGGATTGCACATGTTCTCCTGAAGACTGTAACAGAGAAAAACGTCCACTGCAGTGCAGAAGCTTTCCCCTTGCACCTCACATAAATCCCGAAGGAAAGCTGGTTCTTATATATGATGACAGTGATGTTCCGTACAGTTGCCCTCTTATTGAGTCCGGATCGGAGCTGTCTGAGGATTTTATGAAGGCTACATATCTGGCCTGGGAAAAGCTCACTACCGATCCTTTGATAAGAGATTTGGTAATGTACGATTCTGCGCAGCGAATTCCGGATGTTGAATATGTTTATCCAAAGTAGCAGTGGGGGAGTATTATGGTTGACATAAAATCAAAATATTACAAGTCTTATATGAAAAAATGCAAAAAGGCCGGGCTTGGCATTTATCTTCTTGAATATACAAAAGATCAGTCTCTTGCATTAAAGGCAGAGCGGTATT
>CAJOOT010000038.1 GCA_905236215.1 uncultured Eubacterium sp. | reverse complement strand
CCGAAACAGGAGAGGTTTTGCCTGAGGGTACTCAGGGAGAGCTTGTATTTACGGCACTTGATAAGGAGGCATTTCCGATGCTTCGTTACAGAACCAGAGATATCTGCACTCTTACCAGAGAAAAATGCTCCTGCGGCAGAACACTTATCAAGATGGACAAGCCCAGAGGACGCACGGACGACATGCTTATCGTTAAGGGAGTCAATGTATTCCCGTCACAGATTGAGACGGTTCTTCTCAACAATGGTTATCCTGCGAATTACCAGATTGTTGTGGACAGAAAGTTCAATACTGATTCCATTGATGTACATGTGGAGATGACACCGGAGATGTTCACCGATAATGTTGGAGAGATCGAAAACCGCCAGAAGAAGCTGGTGGCTGATCTTAAGGCTATGCTTGGTATTAAGGCCAATGTTTCTCTTGTGGCGCCCAAGACCATTGAGAGAAGCGAAGGAAAGGCCAAGCGTGTCATAGATAAGCGTAATATCTAAGGAGGGGTAGAATATGAGCGTTAAACAGATTTCTGTATTTCTTGAGAATAAACCCGGCACACTTGAAGAAATGTGTGAGGTACTTGCAAAAAATAATGTCAATATCAGAGCAATGTCTCTGGCTGAGACCAAGGATTTCGGTATTGCACGTATGATTGCCGATGATGAATTCCAGGCTTCAAATGTCCTCAAAGATGCCGGCTTTATAAGCTCTCTTACCCCGGTGCTTGCGGTGGAGATCTCCGATGAGATAGGAGCACTTTCAAAGACACTTAAGCTCTTTGCAGAGGGTAATATCAATATTGAATATATGTATGCTTTTCGCGGTACCAAGCAGGTAGGTGTAGCATGCATGATCTTCCGGGTTAATAACGTAAAAGAGGCTGAAGTATTTCTGACAAGCAAGGGAGAAAAACTCCTGGATCAGGAGATGCTCCAGCAACTTTCAAAGTAGCGACCGGATAGCGATATTATGTAAACAGCAGGAGCATATAACTCCTGCTGCTTTTGGCTTAATTGGACGATCAATCTCCGGACTTGGCTTTTTCAAGGGCTTTGGATATTTCTTCGGGAGTGGTGAACAGGTCTTTGTTTTCTTCAAGTCCCGAAAAAATCTCTTCAACTTGACGAATTTTATCCTCTGCTGCAAAGAAAGCCTCAACGACTTCGGGGTCAAAGTGGGAACCGGCATCTTCTTTTATAATATTAAACGCTTTATCCATCGGCATTCCCGGCTTGTAAATACGTTTTGATACCAGGGCATCAAATACGTCGGCTACGGCCATAACTCTGGCAGATAAAGGTATGTCGGTACCGGAGATACCGTTGGGATATCCTTTTCCATTCCACTTTTCGTGGTGATAGAGAGCCAGATCCTTGGCAATACTAAGGTAATCAGACTCGGGAACTTCCTTTATAACCCTGTCTATAACAAATTCACCGGCTGTGGTATGAGATTTCATAATTTCAAATTCTTCGTCATCGAGTTTGCCCGGCTTGTTCAAAACAGCATCCGGTACCTGAATTTTTCCGATGTCGTGGAGAGGGGCAGATCTTATTACATTGCTGATATATTCATCTGTCAATATATCCTTGTGCATACCGAGTTCTTTCATTTGATTGAGGATGATCTCCACATAGGCTGCCGTCTTTTTGATGTGCTGACCGGTGTTTTTGTCGCGGCTTTCCACCATGTCCGCCAGAACAATGATAAGAGAAGTCTGCATCTGAGACAGGGCTTCTTCTTTCTTAAGCATTTCCTCCATGTATTCAATACTTTTTTCATTCATTCGGAGAATTCGATAATAAAGTTTTTCAACCTCGTCTCCGGTCCAGATATCAAGCTCTTTGAGTGCCTTTAAGTTTTCCTTAAGTGCATCGTTGTCATCAAACTCAAGATGCTGCATGGTGGCGGAAATCGAGTTGATGGGATAAACCACACCGTATTTCACGGCAAATATTGCAAAGGCAATTATCAGCACGGCAAAGGCAATAAATATAAAGGACATCTGTACGATATAGCTCATTTCGCTGCTTACAAGCTTGTTCATTGTGATGTCGGAGCCTATGTATGCTACACAATTTCCGGCACTGTCATAGAGTGGAGTATATCTGGTAAGGAGCCATCCGAAGGTGTCGTTTGAAATGATGGGCTCAATAGCGTTTCCTTTTAGAAGATCGTCCAGATAAGGCATAAAGGACTCATCAAAATCCATTATATCGCCGGGATCGGAGCCCAATACATCAAATGTATCAAGGTCAAATACCACGTGACAGCCGTCTTCTTCTATTTGATAGACGTAAAGGTATTCCACATCAGGTACGGTATCTCTGATGAGTGTTAGTTTTTCTTCTATTTCTTTGTATTCCCGGGAGCTGTCGCCATCTTCCATATATTGTGTTATCTTTTCGGGATCCAGAATGCTTTCGACAGACGTGGCTACGTTGTCTGCCACTCTGTTGTATTCGTCGAGAGTGTAATCTCTGTAGAGTATAAAACTTATTATGGTTGCTCCCGTCACCATGGCCACCAGAGATATGGACAATATAAGAAGTGCTTTAAATCTCAGTGTGGTACGGCGGGTTTTTATGTCACTAATCTTAAATTCTTCCTCAATGTCAAGCGGTCTCTGACACCAGAGCTTTAGCTTTAAAGAATTTTTGAACGTATCGGGAAGAATATAAAATATGATAAGAATTACAACAATGGATATGACTTTATCTATAAAGTCAATTCCAAGGTCGTTAATGAATCCCTCTGTAGGGAAATCTTCAAGGATATAGGGTAAAAGACCGCCGAGTCCTCCGCCCAAAGCACTTAAGACTATCGGAACAAAAACGGCTTTATATATTTTGTCAAAGAAGCCTCTGTTATAAAGGAACGTTGTAGTGACGGCGATGAGGACATTAATCGCCGCATAATAGACAGATGTTATGTCTGTGAGGCCTTTAACAAAATTGGTAACAAGCCCCACTACGATGCCGGGAATATAACCTCCAAGAGCGGCAGTGAATATTGTACCTATTGTATCAAGGTAAAGAGGACAGCCGGTAAAAGTGGATATTGTAGACGGGATAAGATTGAGAAGGATACCGACTATGCATAGAATTACACATGTATATATAATTTTTTTGTTAGCTCCGGTATTTACATGAATTTCCGATGAATCTGCCATATTTTACTCCCCCATAAAGAATGACAACTAAGCTTATAGTTTTTACAGATATTTACAGATCTCTTCTTTAAGAGATTTTAGTTTGTTTAAGAAATCATCACTGAAGTCTTCGGTTTCACTATCCAGCCCGGATAGGATATCCGCGATATTCTTTAGAATTTTTTTGTTTTGTTCGTGTCTTTCCTGAGCCTTTTTTCGCTCGGTGATATCACTGATAAATACATAATATACATCACCGTATTCAGGAGAGTATCCGTAGTGGCCAAAGTCATCTACCCACCTGACTTCTCCGTCTTTTTTTATTATGCGATATTCCACGTGATCAAAGCTGTCACCTTCATCGGAATCTATCTGTGAGTCTATTGAATCCTGGATAATACGGAAATCGTCTGGATGTACCATCCCTTCAAAGGTATAGCCCGTGAGTTCTTTGAATTCGGACAGATCCGCGCAGCCATAGATATCAAAGACTTTTTGATTGGCATAGATGAGCTCTCGGGTTTCGTTCTCTTTGTAAATAAAAAAACCGCCCGGTATCACGCCTGACATCTGGCGCACTACGGGCATGGTATATTTGGTGAGTGCAAAACCGTCGAAGTATCGATCCTTTCTTTCGGTAATATTAGCCATATCTTTCTCCTCCCCCATTTTCGGAATTGTCTACACTTTTCAAATATAACCCATAAACAGTCAGATTGCAAGGTCTACCACATAAATGGTAGAATAAAAAAGCTATAACTAAAGACATGGAGGATAGAATAAATGATACCTATCAAAATCACGGATCTTTATGATCTTAATGAGACCATTGCAAAAGATTATCTGTCAGGCTTCGAATATCCATGGGAAGCTCTTAGCGGAATATCGGATTATATAAAAGAACTTGGGAAAACACTTGATGATGAGATATATTACAGAAGAGGGGAGGATATCTGGATTGCAAGGTCAGCAGAGATTGCTCCCACAGCAGCTTTGAACGGACCGCTTATAATTGATGAGAAGGCAACTGTCAGGCACTGTGCATTCATACGCGGAAGTGCAATAATTGGAAAAAACTCGGTGGTTGGTAATTCAACGGAACTAAAAAATGTTATATTGTTCAACAATGTGGAAGCACCGCATTATAATTATGTGGGAGATTCAATACTCGGATTCCACGCCCATATGGGAGCCGGATCCATTACATCCAATATCAAGGCCGACAGAAAGAACATCATTATCAAAAATGAAGAGCAGATGATAGAAACCGGACTTCGAAAGATAGGAGCCATGCTTGGAGATTATGCGGAGATAGGTTGCAATGCAGTCATGAATCCGGGCAGTATCATCGGGAAACATTCCAATATCTATCCTGTTACAATGATAAGAGGCATTGTTCCGGCGGATTCGATAGTGAAGAATACCGGAGAGGTTATAAAAAAGATATAAAAAAGATATAAAAAAATGGACGGAAGCAAATGTCTCCGTCCATTGTACTTTTATTTTATTTGAACCTGAAGGCGCCAAAACCTGCATACTTCGCTGCATCACCCAGTTCCTCTTCGATACGGAGCAGCTGATTGTATTTGGCTACACGCTCTGATCTTGAAGGAGCACCGGTCTTGATCTGTCCTGCGTTTAATGCAACGGCAAGATCTGCAATAGTGGTATCTTCCGTTTCACCTGAGCGGTGGGAGATAACTGCCGTATATCCTGCGGCATGAGCCATGGCAACAGCGTTTAAGGTTTCGGATACGGAACCAATCTGATTGAGCTTTATGAGGATGGAGTTTCCAGCGCCAAGATCAATTCCTTTTGAAAGACGTTCGGTATTGGTAACAAAGAGATCGTCACCTACGAGCTGAACCTTATTGCCGAGGGATTCGGTCATTTTTTTCCAACCGTCCCAATCTTCCTCATCAAGACCGTCTTCGATTGAATAAATCGGGTATTTTCCGATAAGCGAATCCCAATGAGCTATAAGTTCATCGGAGGTGAAGTCTTTTCCTGATTTGGGCTGATGATAGAAGCCCTTGCCTTTTTCGGATTTCCACTCGGAAGAAGCAGCATCCATCGCCAATACGAAGTCTTTTCCGGGCTTATAGCCTGCAATCTCGATGGCTTTTAAGATGTGCTCCAATGTATCTTCGTCGCTTGAAAGATCGGGTGCAAAACCTCCTTCATCACCTACTGCGGTTGTTTTTCCTTCGTCTTTAAGAAGTTTCTGAAGGGCATGGAATACTTCCGTGCACCAGCGAAGACCTTCTTTAAACGATGGGGCGCCTGCCGGCATTATCATAAATTCCTGAGTATCAACGGAGTTTGTGGCATGAGCGCCGCCGTTAAGTATATTCATCATCGGAACGGGGAGAGTGCGCGCATTAACACCGCCCAGGAATCTGTAAAGCGGAATATCAAGAGAAGCTGCCGCAGCCTTTGCCGAAGCTATGGAAACAGCCAAAATGGCATTTGCACCGAGTTTGCTCTTGTCTTTTGTGCCATCTGCATCAAGCATTGCCTTATCTACGGCATAAGTGTCAGAAGCAGGTATTCCGTAAACGGCATCTGAAATGGCATCATTAACGTTTTCAACAGCTTTCTGAACTCCTTTTCCTCCGAAGCGGCTATCATCTTTGTCTCGAAGTTCAAGCGCCTCGAATTCACCGGTGGATGCGCCTGACGGTGATGCGCCGCGTCCAACTGTGCCGTCGGAGAGGGTAACTTCTGCCTCAACCGTAGGATTTCCGCGGGAATCAATGATTTCACGTCCGTACACTTTTTCGATCTCAAGGTAATCTGTCATTTTTACATCTCCTTTTTGTTTGATTGAGAAAACTCACTTCTACATATTACCCTCTGAAGTGGATAAAATCAATGTTGAAATCACCATATTAAGAGTTTTCGGTGTCTGTTTGCTGTGTTATAATATCCATTGTCATGATCAAACTTATAGCATCGGATGTTGACGGCACTCTTGTAGAGGACGGCACATTCAAATTGAATCCCGAATACTATTCGGTGATAGAAAAACTTTACAGCAAAGGAATCATCTTTGTGGCGTCAAGCGGCAGGCAGTTTCAGAGCATCAGGAGTCTCTTTGAGCCTATAGCGGAAAAGATGGCTTTTATTTCTGAAGGAGGGGCCGTGGTATGGAGAGATTTTACTCCGTTTGTCCCCCATCCTTTGCCGCATGAATATGTATCCGGGATTGCCCGGGATGTCAGAGAAATTGACGGAGCCGATGTAATGTTTGGCACGCCGGGATATTCTCTTTGTCCCAGGGAAGGCACTTCCATGTATAAGTGGCTTAAGGATGGTTACAGGTTTAAGATTAAGGCGTTGGACAGCTGGGATATACCCGATATATACACATTTACCAAGGCGGCAGTCTATTATCCGGACAGGGTAGAAGAAGTTACATACAGTTCGGGTTTTGTTAAAAAGTGGCAAAAGAAACTTCACCTTTCGCTGGCCGGTACTATGTGGCTGGACTGTGTTATGCCCAATGTCAACAAGGGCAGTGCTCTTAAGATTATAATGGAGGATCTGGGTATTGCTCCCGATGAAGTCTGGGGCTTTGGTGACAATCAAAATGATCTTGAGATGCTGGAGCTTTCCGGCGGAGGTTCGTTTGCGGTATCTTCCGCCCGCATGGAAGTGAAACTTAGTGCGTCCGGGATCATCGGAAATTATGAGAACGACGGAGTACTAACCAAACTTAAAGAGCTTTTATGAAAATAACAGTTTGCGGCCATATCAAGGAGAAAAATTTATGAACACACCGGCACAGATAGCGGAAAATTACCTCACAACAGGAAAATCAAAGGTTGACAGTCCTGTCTGGAAGACGTTTCTTCTGGCAATTTTGGCAGGCACATTTATAGGCTTTGGCGCGGTAGCGGCAAATACTGTGGGAGCTACGGTAGACAGCCCGTCACTGGCCAAATGGGCAGGAGCATTGGTTTTTCCCGGAGGACTTGCCATGGTACTTGTGGCAGGAAGCGAGCTTTTTACAGGAAACTGTCTGCTCATTATACCGGCATTGAGCCGGGTGGTAAGCTGGGGAGGCGTGTTAAAAAACTGGATTGTGGTATATCTTGGTAACCTTGTGGGTGGCCTTCTTGTTGCTGCACTTACAGTTTTTTCGCATCAGGCATCCCTGTTTTCTTCTCAGGCTGCTGTCGCTGATATCTCGGCAGCCGTATCAAAGTGCTCACTTTCTTTCGGAGATGCTTTTTTAAGGGGAATAGGTTGCAATTTCCTTGTCTGTATTGCGGTATGGATGGCCTTTGCGGCAAAGGACGTTGCCGGAAAAATCATAGGACTTTATATGCCTGTTATGATGTTTGTGCTTATAGGTTTTGAACATAGCATCGCCAATATGTGTTACATTCCTCTTGGGCTGTTTGCACTTTCCGATCCTGCATACCTTGGTGCGGCAGCTGAGGCCGGAATAGATATAACCAATCTTACCTGGGGTAATTTTTTTGTATCAAATCTTTTGCCTGTCACCCTCGGTAATATTGTGGGCGGCGCTGTCTGTGTCGGACTTATATATTGGCTGGTTTACCTCTCAAAGTCTAAAAAGAGCACTGTATAGACCTTGTCAGGTTCGCTCTGATTGTTATATAATGAGTTGGTTATTTATTAAATTGTTTTAGGTTTTTAGGAGAGAGTATGTTTGGAAGATCAGTTTCATCAATTAAAATTTTTACGGCCGCTGTTATTGCAGCGGCAGCTTTTGTGTTTATAGTTTTGAACGGCAATGCTTATGCTGCTCAAAAGAATATGGAAATCTCCGAGGAAACCGGTTTTTTGTCATTTTCGGTGGGAGATACCGGTACGTTTAAGCTTAATACTGATGGAAAGTATGCACCAAAAGAGGAACTGGCGGGAAGTAAGTCCTCTGATCTTGTGGTAGTCCGGGAAGAATATCCCGAAGAAGCAAAGGCTGCGCGTGTTACATATGAGCTTACGGAGGCTTGTTCGGACAGCTCATCTCTTCAGATAGACAATAATACATTTTCATATAAAGCGGTTTCCATTACCGCAGAAGACGACTTTAATATTACTTTTACTGTGGGAAAAAAGATTGAATTCTTCGATAATACGGAATTTGAAGGAGATCCCATATATACGAGGAATGATAATGAATACAGCCGGATCAATGTTTCGGCTGCGATTTATTACGATATGTCTTTAGTTACGGTATCGTCATCAAACCTTGAGATATTCTACTGCGGATATGATTATGACGGAGGAGACGGTACTGCATCATTTACGTTTTTCAATACACCTTATGTGATGAATTCAAACGGCAGTTATACGGATAATACATCATATTCAATTGTTTCCTCAAATCCTTCAATAGTACCCGGGTCAAACCTTACCACGGATATAGAAAACAATGTTATGACGATTTCCTGTACCACTCCGTGTACCACCACTTTATACATCACGATAAACGGCAGGACATTTAATGTAAACCTTACGGTAACCAAGGTATCTTTGACAAACAACAAGCTTCTGGCAAAGGGAAAGAGTGCTACGCTAAAGGTTACCGCAAATTCCGGAGGAGAGAATTATACTCTCAGTAATTCAAAGATAACCTGGTCATCGTCGAAAAAAAGCTACGTGACGGTCTCATCATCCGGAAAGATAAAAGCCAAAAAGAAGGGGAATTCAGTAATTTATGCCAAGGTGGGGAATATTCACCTTGGATGTGCCGTTTCCGTTGCTTCCCAAAAGACGATCAAGGCTATCAAAAAAGCTATCAAGATAGGAAAAACCTGTACTTATTCCCAGCCACGCAGAATGTGGAAAAAGTATTACGATTGCAGTTCGCTTACGTGGAGAGCGTATAGGAGCGCAGGCATCAGACTGGTTTCAAAGTATTACGCTGCTGTGGCGGCAGATCAGGCCAAATGGCTCATTAATGTCAAAAAAAACAAGGCAATCGCAGTTACCTACAAGAGAATCAGAAATATGAAATTTAATGCCGGAGATCTTGGATTCCAGACAGGAGCTTCAAACGGCAGATACAAAGGTATATATCATGTGGAAATGTTCATAGGCTATGCTTACGCGGGATATGAAGGCGGAAAAGCAATATTGTCGCCTAAGTGGGCAAACAGAAATGATGGATATTACACGGACATCATAGTACATTTTAATGTATAGGAGGCAGTCATTATGAGTATGAAGGAACAGGTCCTTTCAATTCTGGTGGAGAATACAACGGGAGTATTAAGCCGGATATCAGGACTTTTCTCAAGAAGAGGATTCAACATAAACAGTATTACTGCGGGAGTGACAAGTGATGTCAGATTCACAAGAATCACGATTGTAACTTCCGGGGATGAGCTTGTTTTATCACAGATAGAAAAGCAGGTAGCTAAGCTGGAAGATGTAGTTTCGGTTGAAAGAATGCCGGAAGAGACCACGGTCGCAAGAGAGCTTATCCTTGTTAAGGTAAAATCATCTTCAGAGGTTCGCCTTGACATCAATACACTGGTGGATATTTTTCGTGCAAAAGTTGTGGATGTGTCAGAGGATTCTATGACTATCGAACTCACCGGCAACTACAATAAGATTACAGCTTTCTTGAAGCTGGCTGACAGCTATGGTATTATTGAACTTGCGCGCACCGGAGTGACTGCTTTATCAAGAGGTGCGGGAGCATGGGAGGACTGATACAATGGGAATGACAATGACACAGAAGATACTTGCGAAGCATGCAGGATTAAGTGAAGTAAAGACCGGAGATCTGATCATGGCAAAGCTTGATCTTGTACTTGGCAATGATATTACTACCCCTGTGGCTATCGATGTTATCAAGAATATGAATAAGGAAGGTGTTTTTGACAAGGACAAGATAGCCCTTGTTATGGATCACTTTGTGCCAAATAAGGATATCAAATCCGCAGAGCATGTTAAGTGTGTTCGCGAATTTGCCTGTTCCAATGACATCACAAACTACTTTGATGTGGGACAGATGGGGATTGAGCATGCACTGCTTCCCGAAAAAGGCCTTGTAGTGGCCGGAGATTGTGTGATAGGTGCTGATTCCCATACATGTACATATGGCGCCCTGGGAGCCTTCTCTACAGGCGTTGGAAGTACGGACATGGCTGCCGGCATGGCAACGGGAGAAGCGTGGTTTAAAGTGCCCGGAGCCATCAGATTCAACCTCACGGGAGAGCTTTCCCAATGGGTGAGCGGAAAAGATGTCATTCTTCATATAATTGGTATGATTGGTGTTGACGGCGCTCTATATCGTTCGATGGAGTTTACCGGAGATGGTGTGGCATCCCTTTCGATGGATGACCGTTTCACTATAGCCAATATGGCTATCGAAGGCGGAGCCAAAAACGGAATATTCCCGGTGGATGATAAGACCATAGAATATATGAAGGCTCACGGACAAAAGGAGTATACGGTATTTGAGGCAGATCCCGATGCTGAATATGATGAGGAATATACGATAGATCTTTCTACGCTTAAATCCACCATATCGTTCCCGCATCTTCCGGAGAATACAAAGACCATCGACGAAGCTAAAGGCCTTAAGATGGATCAGTCGGTAATCGGTTCCTGCACGAACGGACGTATAGATGATCTTCGGATAGCCGCAAAGATTCTCAAAGGGAAAAAAGTGGCAAAAAACATGCGTTGCATTGTTATCCCTGCCACACAGGATATTTATTTACAGGCTATGGAAGAGGGACTTCTTAAGATCTTCATAGAAGCAGGAGCTGTTGTTTCCACACCCACATGTGGACCTTGTCTTGGCGGATACATGGGAATTCTTGCAGAAGGCGAAAGATGTATCTCCACAACAAACAGAAACTTTGTCGGCCGTATGGGTCATGTGAATTCGGAAGTATATCTGGCTTCACCGGCGGTGGCGGCAGCTTCCGCAATTACCGGAGTCATTACTGATCCTGCAGAAGTATAATTGTTTATAAAAGTGCAAGAAAACCCACTGCGTTTTAGGCGGTGGGTGATATTGAAAGGAAAAAATATATGAAAGCCAGAGGAAATGTTTTTAAATATGGAGACAATGTAGATACAGATGTTATTATTCCGGCCAGATACCTGAATTCATCCGATCCAAAAGAGCTTGCATCACATTGCATGGAGGATATTGACATTGACTTTGTAAAGAAGGTAAAAGCGGGTGATATCATGGTGGCTGACAAGAACTTTGGTTGCGGATCCAGCCGTGAGCATGCGCCGCTTGCGATAAAGGCTTCAGGCATCAGTTGCGTTATAGCAGAGACCTTTGCCAGAATCTTCTACAGAAATGCCATAAATATAGGACTTCCGATTGTTGAATGCAAGGAGGCATCAAAAGCCATAAAATCAGGTGATGATGTGGAAATTGACTTTGACAGCGGTGTTATCACCGATCACACTACGGGAGAGACATTTAAAGGCCAGCCTTTCCCTGAGTTTATGCAGAAGATCATATCTTCGGAAGGTCTTATCAATTATATCAATTCCGACAATTAAGACTCTTCAGGTAAGAGATCAGTTTCTTTGATATTTCTACGCCGGCATATGTGTCGGCGTATTCTTTTGGCTTTAGTTCCTGTACGTAATTGGTAATATAGTTCTTGTCAAGACCGCAGGTTACTGCAATGTCCACAGCTTTGTTGTATGCTATTGCGGCTTCGTTGAGAGTTTTATAGTTCCCTATTTTCCAGTCACCGTTTATGTGAAGGTAGGATGAGTAGCTTATATCTGCACCCTTGCGCTCTATGCGCACCCCGTGATAGGGATTTATGATATTTATATTGGAATAGCGAAAGTCGGTGGAATCACCGTTTTCGAAGCTGTAGTCTCTGTCCTTTACAGCATAGGGAGAAAGCCCGTATCTGGTGAGTATTCCGGTCTGGCAGCCGTAATCATTGACAAAGAGTCTGCCTTGTCTTTTCATGATTTTGTGCATTGAATAGTAGAAGAGATCATCCACATCGAATTTAAGTTCTGTTTGTGGAGAGATAAAGTAGCTGAATTCTCTTTTTCTAAGATATATTGGATTTTTTATGTAAACCCCGTTGTCTCTGAAATTAAAGAGTATAACGCTCTTTTCAAACGAAAGGGGAGAAGAACAGTCTTCAACAAAAAGACTCTCAAATGAGATGTCGGTATTTTTTAGAATCTCACAGGCACGTTTATATGCAGCATGTCCTTCTCGGGCTTTGTCAAAGCTACCGAGGCTGATATGTTTGCCGCGATATGTGATACCTGCGCGATAATAAATTTTTCCGTTTTTTTTGCGTGCTTTTGATATACCTGTGAGCATTTTGAAACCTTCCTGTCTTGTTGATGATAACATATTGTGCTTTTCATTGACAGATATTTTCTTAATTTATATAATGACCATTGGCAAAATATCAAAATGAATGAATAAGGAGAGTTTGTAATGTCCATAACATATGTAAGTACCAGAGATTCATCTGCCAAAGTTTCCGCATCACAGGCTGTTTTAAAAGGACTTTCTGATGACGGAGGACTTTTTGTTCCCACAGTGATCCCCAAGTTTGAAAAGAGCTTTGATGAATTCGCCAAAATGGATTATCGTGAAACTGCGTATGAAGTGATGCGTCTTCTTTTGGATGATTATACGGAAGATGAGCTTAAGAAATGCATCAACGCTGCATATGATGAGAAGTTTGATATTCCTGAGATTACCAGACTAAAGGAAGCTGACGGTGCATATTATCTTGAGCTTTTCCACGGTGACACCATAGCATTTAAGGATATGGCTCTTTCCATATTACCGCATCTTATGATTACGGCTGCCAGAAAGAACAATGAGCCCAGAGATATCGTTATTTTGACAGCTACTTCCGGAGATACCGGAAAAGCCGCGCTTTCAGGCTTTGCCGGAGTGGATGGGACGCGAATTGTCGTGTTTTATCCTAAGCATGGCGTAAGTCCCATACAGGAAAAGCAGATGGTTACGCAGAGAGGTGATAATACACGCGTTGTGGGCATACTCGGAAACTTTGATGAGGCACAGACCGGAGTAAAGAAGATGTTCACGGATAAGGAATTGGAAAAAGCCGCTTCTTCCAAAGGTTTTATGTTCTCTTCCGCAAACTCCATCAATATAGGACGTCTTGTACCGCAGACGGTTTATTATGTGTATGCTTATTCCAGACTCGTCAGAGATGGTGTTATAAAAGCGGGAGATCCCGTTAATATTGATGTTCCCACCGGGAATTTCGGTAATATCCTGGCCGCATATTATGCCATGAACATGGGGCTCCCTGTCAATAAGCTTATCTGTGCGTCAAATGAGAACAAAGTTCTTTTTGATTTCTTTAAGACCGGCATCTATGACAGGAACAGAGAGTTTGTTGTGACCAGCTCACCGTCTATGGATATTCTGATTTCCAGCAATCTTGAAAGACTTATTTATCATATCTGTGGCGATAATCAGGAGAAGAACAGTGCCTTAATGAAAGATCTTAGGGAAAAGGGCAAGTATGAGATTACCGATGATATGCGAAAGAAACTCGATATCTTCTACGGAAACTATTGCAACGAAAAGGAGACGGCTGATGCTATCAGGGAGCTTCGTGACAGAACCGGCTATGTGATAGATACTCATACAGCTGTCGCAGCAGGAGGATACAATAAATATCGCAATGAAACAAAAGATAAGACACCTACTATCATTGCGTCTACAGCAAGCCCGTTCAAGTTTACCAGAAGTGTCATGACAGCTATCAAGTCCTCATATGACAGTATGGGAGATTTTGAGCTTGTTGATGAGCTATCCAAACTTTCGGGTGTAAAAGTACCAAAAGCAATAGAAGACATCAGAAATGCCGTTGTACTTCATGATAATGTGTGCGAATCCGAAAAGATGGAAGAAGAGGTAAGAGGCTTCCTTGAATTGGATAAATGATACGAAAAATAAGAGCCGGCCGCAGGATGAGCGGTCGGCTTTTTTAATTATCTTATCCGATTACAATATAGAAATTTACAAAGCCAAAATCGAATTTGAGGTTGAGAAGGAAAGCATCGTCTCCTTCAGGAAGGAGGTCATAGTTTTGATTGATGGGAGCATCCAATGAAAGCTCTCTGTTTTTGTTGTTCGATTCGTTGACAATATAAAGACCGTTGTGCTGATTGAGAAAGTCGCAAAGAGCGGCTTCTACATATTCATCACATTCGTTAAATTCTACTCCCGAAAAACGTGAGGCAAACTTGATGGCTGTATCTTCATCCATATCAATACTGGTAAACATAGGGGTTTCACCCAATATATTCTGAGAAGCGCAGATTTTTGAAAGGAATCCGCTGAACAAATCCATGGAAAGTGGAGTGAAGTCATCGCCTATGTATCGTAGCAGATCGTTTATGAGCATAAGAAAATAGTCTATTGCAAGATCTGTGTGCTGACTGAGATTTAACGATGCAAATGACACAATCAGCTGCTCCATTGCATTGTTAAGCTCGGGCTGGAATTCCAGATCGATAATCTCGTACTGAGAACTGTATCCGGCTACAAGCTGAATCATCTTTTCCGGTTCTACGGCTTTATGGTCGAGAAGGTGCTGGGCAATGTACATGAAATGAGGCTGCGGCTCATTGAGTATGCGGTCTGCATCTTCACGGCTCATATAATTAAGCTTTGCACATAAATCATAAAAATTTTCTCCGGATTCCTCAGCTTTCTTTCGGACAGCGGAGGTTTCTTCCGAAGTAAGATATCCCATATACATACCTATAAAAGGAGGAATCTTGTCTGATGGTGAGCATTCCTTTAAGGCGGTAAGGATCATATCACGGTCGACAGCTTCACAGTCAAGTAAATAGTTTCCGAAAAGATTGGTATACATGGATTCAGCTCCTATAAGATAAATGCCATTAGGATTTGGCACAAATCTTTTCTACAATGTTTGCGATTGCTTCGTTGCTGAAAGGCTTTTGAAGAAAGTCTCTGGCACCGGCTTCAAGTGCTTCCTGAAGGAAACTTTTGGTACCTACGGAAGAGACCATTACTATATAAGCATCTGAATTCTGAGCCATGATCTTTTTTGTAACTTCAACGCCGTTTACGCCCGGCATAACTATATCAAGAAATATAAGATCCGGCTGTTCTATCATATACTTTTCAACACTTTCGATACCATTCTTGGCTTCGAAAAAGTTCTCACATCCGATTTCGAGAAGTGCGTCCTTGAGAAGCTTTCTGGCAAGAATTGAATCATCACATATAAGAATTTTAATCTCGTCCTTCGTCATAACACAGACCTTTCAGAGTTTTTGTATGCTTAACCACGAAATATTATACACAAAAGATGAACTCTTTTCAATCATACCTGAGCAGTAAATCTTTGATCTTTGATTTATTTTCGTTCATCCATGGGAATAAAATCTCTTCTTGGGCTGATGCATTTAAATGCGGGTCGGATGATTCGGGAATCGTTACACAGTTCTTCAAGTCTGTGTGCCGACCATCCGGCTATCCTTGCTATTGCAAACATGGGAGTGAAGAGCTCTTCGGGGATTTTCAGCATGGAATATACAAAGCCGCTGTAAAATTCCAGATTGGCAGAGACACCCTTGTACATGGTACGGTTCTTTGAGATGACTTCCGGTGCAAGACGTTCTACTGCCGAAAACAGCCCGAATTCTTTTTCAAGATGTTTTTCTTTGGAGAGTAGCTCTACAAATTTTTTGATAATGAAATTTCTTGGGTCGGAAAGTGAATATACAGCATGACCTATGCCGTATATGTTTCCGGTATGGTCAAAGGCTTCTTTGTTCAGTATTTTGGTCAGATATGCGGAAATCTCTTCATCGTCATTCCAATCTTTAACATGCAGGGCAATATCATCCAGCATGTGAAGTACATGCGGAGTGGCACCGCCGTGATTTGGACCTTTCAGAGAGGCAAGTGCTGCCGATATACACGCATATGTGTCTGTTCCCGATGTAGTGACCAGATGCGTGGTATATGAGGAGTTGTTGCCTGCACCGTGTTCCATATGGAGAATAAGAAGAAGATCCAGCAATTTGGCTTCCAATGGAGAAAATTCACTGTCGGGACGTAAGAGATGAAGGATGTTTTCCGAAGTGGAATATTCATCCAGGGGCCTGTGTATGAAGAGGGTTTTTCCCATATGAAAATGTCTGTAGGCATGGTATCCGTAAACCGAAAGGAGAGGGAATACGCTGATAAGTTCAAGACACTGACGCAATACATTTTCCAGGGAGGTATCGTTTGGATTTTCGTCATACGAATATAAAGCAAGCACGCCCTTTGAAAGGGAGTTCATCATATCACGACTTGGTGCTTTCATGATGGTATCTCTGACGAAAGTCTGAGGAAGCTGTCTGTATGAAGAGAGCAGGGCTGAAAAACTCTTGAGCTGTTCCAGGTTGGGAAGCTCTCCGAAAAGCAGAAGATAAGTACACTCTTCAAAGCCGTAATGCGAGCTTAAAGGTATTCCTTTTATGATGTCTGTGATGTTGTAACCGCGATAATAGAGCTCACCTTCCGAAGGAATGAGCTTTCCGTCTTTTTTTGTCTTTGCTTTGATTTCCGATACACCCGTAAGTCCAACCATAAGGCCTTCGCCGTTAAGATTGCGCAGACCTCTGTAGACACCGTATTCTGAATACAGGGAAGAATCAATGGTGTTAGCAGCCTTGGTTTTATTTGCAAGTTCATTTATCCCGGGTGTGATATTAGTGCATAAAGTATTGTCCATAAGGATTTTCTCTCTTTCGTCTTGCCGTTTATGTTAAAATCATAACATAAAACTACGTTTTGCCACAACAAAATTGTTTATTCCCGTAAAATGCAATGGAAATTTTTCTTTGTCTGAGTTATCATGTTAAATGGCTAACGAAAATAAGTTAGGATTATTATCCAGGAGGGTAAATTGTTATGTCAACAGTATCAAATTTTAAAAGAAGTGATATCGGTCCGGGAAAGGTCGGCTTTGCAAAGACGCGTTCTATTATAGAGGCACCGTTTTACGGAAACAATGTAGTCAGGATAAATACGCTTAAAGAAGCATATAAGCTGGCTGCCGCTTCTCCGGGTACGATTATCACCGATCTTCCCGTATATCATGGAGAAGATTTCGGTCTTGAACCTGATGCAAAGGTTCTTCTTTTCAATGACGGATCTATCACCGGACGTTATGCTGCCGGTCGTCGTATAGTGGGTCAGCCCGGCGTCAATCAGACGGAGCTTGACAAGATTGTTATGGATGCCATCTATGATACGAGATACAAGAAGCTCTATCATGCTACCGTATGCATCGGTCTTGATCCTGAATTTACCGTGCGCGCACATCTTCTTATTCCGGAAGGAGAAGAGAATCTCCTTTACAACTGGATGCTAAACTTCCAGTATTTCAATGAGTATTATACCAAGATGTACAAGGAATCTAAGGTTTATTCCAATGAGCCGGACATATATATATTCTCGGATCCTCAGTGGAAGGGTACCGACAGGACGGATCTCTGCGATCCCAACTGCCTGGCATATTTCAACACTGAGACGAACTGCGCGGCTCTTTTGGGTCTTCGCTATTTTGGAGAACACAAGAAGGGTACGCTTACCATAGCATGGGCTATTGCCAACAGAAACGGCTACGCATCCTGTCACGGCGGACAAAAAGAATATACGCTTGATGACGGCTCCAAGTATGTGGCTGCCGTATTCGGACTTTCCGGATCGGGCAAGTCTACACTTACTCATGCAAAGCATGATGGAAAATATCCGGCTATCAAGGTACTTCATGATGATGCATTTATCATTAACTCCGATACCTGCTCGTCGGTAGCTCTTGAGCCTACATATTTTGATAAGACGGCAGATTATCCCTGCGACAGTCCTGATAATAAGTATCTTCTCACGTTGCAAAATGTATCGGCTACTCTTGATGATGAAGGAAAGATAGTACCCGTTACAGAAGATATCAGAAACGGAAACGGTCGAGCCATCAAGTCCAAACTCTGGTCTCCAAACCGTGTGGATAAGCTGGATTCGCCGGTCAACGCAATCTTCTGGATTATGAAAGATCCGACTATTCCTCCTGTAGTAAAGATCAAGGGTGCATCGCTTGCTGCAGTTATGGGAGCCACACTTGCCACCAAAAGATCATCTGCTGAGCGTCTTAAGGAAGGCGTTGATCCTAATGCTCTTGTGGTAGAGCCTTATGCAAATCCGTTCCGCACATATCCTCTTAAGAACGACTACGTTAAGTTTAAGAAGCTGGTGGAAGAGAAAGATGTGGATTGCTATATCATCAACACCGGAGACTTCATGGGCAAAAAGATACCGAAGGAAGTCACTATCGGAATTTTAGAGAGCATCGTTGAAGGCAAGGCTGAATTCTCTGGATGGGGCAATTTCTCCGATATTG
>CAJOOT010000037.1 GCA_905236215.1 uncultured Eubacterium sp. | reverse complement strand
TTATTATTGACAGTCACTTTTGCCGGAACAAAATAATTAATCTCAACCTTATCGACTCCGCTAATATTTTGGAGTGCTTTAACGTCGTCGCTTGAAAGCAGAAGCGGCGAAATTACCTCAAAATCCCTGTAATTATAATCATCCAGGTATTCGGAAAGAGCATTTTGCAGGTTGGATGCACCGAAATCTGCTCCAACAAAAACTGTTACTCCCAAAAAAAACATAAGGACAATTGCGATATATGAGATTTTTTGTTTTTTGATGTTGCGCAGTGCATTAACAAAAAGCCATCTCTTTTTCATAATCTTCCGTCCTTAAGCACAACAACTCTGTCGGCAATATTTGTAAATTCAACATCGTGTGTTGTCATTATTACAGTAATATGGTTGTTTTTAGTAATATTAAGCAGCTCCTTCAGAACTGTTTTTGATGTTTTGGGATCAAGGGATGCCGTAGGCTCGTCTGCAATGATAATATCCGGCAGTTTAACGATAGCTCTTGCGAGAGCAACTCTTTGTCTTTGCCCAAGTGAAAGTTCGGAAGGGAAATGATTCATCCTTTCACCCATTCCCACATTTTTCAGGCATTCTCTGCAATCCAAAGAGCCTTCCTTTAATGATGCTATCATCTGTACGTTTTCCAGCGCTGTCAGGTTTGGCATGAGATTGGATTCCTGAAATACATAACCCACATGCTGTCTTCTGTACATTACAATTTCATCTTTTGATGCTGCCGTCAAATCTTTATTTTCATATATGAGCTGTCCTTCATCCATTTGATCTGTTCCGCCCAAAATATTTAAAAGTGTTGTTTTGCCGCAGCCGGATTCGCCCAGGATTATCAGAAATTCATTTTCAAATACATCAAGGTTTACTCCGCTTAATACGCTCACGGATTCGGATACGGACTTATATTCTTTTTTGCAGTTAATTAAGGATAATTTTGTTTTCATATTCTTGAATGTTTTAATGTATGTAGTACTGATAACAGTGTTTTGTCTTCCCTCAAGTATATCATATAATGGGCGTATATTCCTCGAGCTGTTGTGGTTTATCTCAGTTGGATAAGCCCCTTCCTCTAAGAGAGAATTGAATGGGATGTTATATGCCGCTAGAGACGGGGTATCTGTTCACAGTTTGTTTATTGCATTGAAATTGCGATAGTGCTAAAATATGCGAGTGTGTGGGTTCGTGAGTATACGACTCATTAAAAAGGTAATAATATAGGAGTTTACATAAAATGGGAATTGCAGAGAAACTTTTGGGTACCCACAGTGCCAGAGAGGTTAAGCTCGTAGAAAAGACAGTAGATAAGATTGAAGCGCTTCGTCCAGCCATGCAGGCTCTTTCGGATGAGGAACTCAAAGCAAAAACCCCTGAATTCAAAAAGCGTCTGGCAGACGGAGAGACTTTAGATGACATTCTTCCCGAGGCATTTGCTGCCATCAGGGAAGCGGCGAAGAGAGTTCTTGGTATGGAGCATTACCGGGTTCAGCTTATTGGCGGTGTTATCCTTCATCAGGGACGTATCGCAGAGATGAAAACCGGAGAAGGTAAGACACTCGTGGCTACTCTTCCGGCATATCTTAATGCTCTTGAAGGAAAGGGTGTACATATAGTCACAGTCAATGACTACCTTGCCAAGCGAGACTCTGAATGGATGGGTGCGGTACATGAGTTCATGGGACTTACTGTTGGCTGTATCCTAAACGACATGAAGAGCTCGGAACGTCAGCAGCAATACGCATGCGACATTACATATATAACAAACAACGAAGACGGATTCGATTATCTTCGTGACAACATGGTTATCTACAAGAACCAGCTGGTTCAGAGAGGTCTTCACTACGCCATCATCGATGAGGTGGATTCGGTTCTTATAGACGAGGCAAGGACGCCGCTTATTATTTCCGGACAATCCGGAAAGTCTACCCAGCTCTATGAGGCTTGCGATGTGTTGGCGCGTCAGCTTATCAAGGGTGAGGCTTCTAAAGAATTCTCCAAAATGGACGCCATCATGGGTGTTGAGGTAGAAGAGACGGGAGACTTTGTTGTCAATGAAAAGGACAAAGTAGTAAACCTCACTGAAGAGGGTGTAAAAAAGGTCGAGCAGTTCTTCCATATCGAAAACCTGGCAGATGCCAACAACCTGGAAATCCAGCACAATATCATACTGGCACTCAGGGCGCATAACTTGATGTTCAAGGACAAAGATTACGTGGTTAAAGACGATGAAGTCCTTATAGTAGATGAGTTTACCGGTCGTATAATGCCGGGACGCCGTTATTCGGACGGTCTGCATCAGGCAATCGAGGCAAAAGAGCATGTCAAGGTTAAAAGGGAGTCCAAGACTCTTGCCACCATCACATTCCAGAATTTCTTCAATAAGTACGACAAGAAGTGCGGTATGACCGGTACGGCGCTTACCGAAGAAAAGGAGTTCCGTGAGATTTACGGAATGGACGTTATTGAGATTCCGACCAACAAGCCTGTTGCCAGAAAGGATCTTGATGATGCTGTATATAAGTCCGAAAAAGAAAAATTCAGAGCAGTAGTTGAGGCTATAAAAGAGGCTCACGCCAAAGGACAGCCTGTATTGGTTGGTACCATCACAATAGAGACATCCGAGTATTTAAGCACGCTTCTTCGTAAAGAGGGCATTCAGCATCAGGTACTTAATGCGAAATATCATGAAAAGGAAGCTGCCATCGTAGAGCATGCCGGCGAAGAGGGCATGGTAACCATAGCTACCAATATGGCAGGTCGAGGTACCGATATCAAGCTTGACGATGCTGCCAGAGCAGCAGGAGGTCTTAAGATCATCGGTACGGAACGTCACGAGTCCCGTCGTATCGATAATCAGTTAAGAGGACGATCCGGCCGTCAGGGAGATCCCGGTGAATCTCAGTTTTATCTTTCGCTTGAAGACAGCCTTTTAAGGCTCTTCGGTTCTGAGAAGATGATTTCCGTATTCAATGCTTTGGGCGTGCCTGAGGGTGAGCAGATTCAACACAAGATGCTTTCACGATCCATAGAGCAGGCACAGAAAAAGATAGAGGGTAACAATTTCGGTATCAGAAAGAACCTTCTCGAATACGATCAGGTCATGAACGAACAGCGTGAGATCATCTACAAGGAGCGTCGCCGTGTGCTTGATGGTGAGAGCATGAGAGATGCTATCTTCAAGATGATTACCGATGAGGTGGATCAGGCGGTAGACACGGCCCTTACAGATGAAAGGGACGAAGAAACAGGAGAGAGAGGATACAAGGACTTCAATGAACTCCTTATCCCTATCATCCCAATCAGGCCCCTTACTGAGGAGCGCGTCGGAAAGCTTAGCCGTGACCAGATCAAGCAGCAACTCAAAGAAGAAGCTACACGTCTCTACGAACAGAAAGAATCGGAATTTCCCGAAGAGGAAGCTATACGTGAGCTTGAGCGGGTAGTTATGCTCAAGGTCATCGACCGCAAGTGGATGGATCATATTGATGATATGGATCAGCTTCGTCAGGGTATCGGACTTCAGGCTTACGGCCAGAGAGATCCGCTTGTAGAGTACAAGCTTGCCGGTTTTGATATGTTTGACGGACTCATTGCCAATATTCAGGACGATGTTTTGAGGCTTTTGTATCATGTACGCATAGAGCAGAAGGTGGAGCGGGAAGAGGTAGCAAAGCCTACCGGTACCAACAAGGATGAATCGGCCAAGAAGGGACCCAAAGTCAGGAAAGACAAGAAGATCTATCCGAATGATCCGTGTCCGTGCGGCTCCGGCAAAAAATACAAAAACTGCCACGGCAGACTGGCGGCCAAAGGATGATAACTTAAAAGTGCAACATACGGCGGAC
>CAJOOT010000036.1 GCA_905236215.1 uncultured Eubacterium sp. | reverse complement strand
TGGTTTTCTTTTTATTACTCATAATACCTATAATATACCATAATAGCCGGAAATACGCATCAGATAATGTTGCCGGTAACCTGGACATAGCCCTATGTTGTAAATGAAATGCGCAGATGTTAGAATGTTTGTGAATATTCGGAAAGGGTATTTGACAACTATTGTTGTAAGTTGACATAATTAGTTGTCGCATTGTATCAAAAATGGGGAAATGAATAATGAAAGATATCAGAGTCATTCTTGAAGAAGTAAAAAACGGTACCATGGATATCAGTGAGGCGAGCCTTCTGTTAAAGAAGGCTCCCTTTGCAGATATCGGCGATGCAAAGATAGATACACACAGAAAATTAAGACGTGGCGTGGGGGAAGTTATTTACGGCGCAGGAAAGAGTGCACCGCAGATTTGCGACATTTTAAAGAGCATGAGACGGGAAGACGAGGATTCTCCGATACTGATAACACGTGTAGACCCCCCAAAAGCCATAGAGATATCCAAAATGTTCCCGATATACTATCATGAAAAGGCGGAATCAGTCGTGCTTGGCGATATACCCGAGCCTGACGGATTAGGAACCATACTCATCGCTACAGGTGGTACCAGCGATATTCCGGTTGCGGAAGAGGCATATATTACCGCCCGTGTTTTCGGAAACAAAGTGAACAGGCAGTATGACGTAGGCGTGGCGGGTATACACAGACTTTTTGCGCACATTGACGATATCATGGAGGCCAGCGTGATAATTGCCATAGCCGGTATGGAAGGAGCTTTGGCCAGCGTTATTGCGGGTCTTTCAAGTGCGCCTGTCATAGCTGTACCCACCAGTGTGGGATACGGAGCGTCATTTGGTGGAATATCCGCTTTGTTGGGTATGCTCAACTCATGCTCCGGCGGAGTTTCGGTAGTAAACATTGACAACGGCTTCGGGGCGGCTTATCAGGCCAGCCTCATTAATCATCTTGCTTAAGAGGAGATAAGACTTTATGAAGACTTTGTATCTTGACCTTGGAATGGGTGCAGCGGGAGATATGCTCACGGCATCTCTTTTGGATCTTTTCGATGAAAACGAGCAGGAAGAGATAATTGAAGAGCTTAATGCAATGGGAATACCGGATACGGTTATAAAAAAAGAAAGGTCTGAAAGCTCAGGAGTAACCGGCATGAGGAGTCATGTCCTAGTCAAAGGAGCAGAAGAAGGGGCAGAGGCATACCACGAACACGTTAAAGAACATCATCACGGACATGATGGGCTCAAGCATTCCCATGAGCATCATCACGAACATGGGGAGCATGAACACGCCCATAGCCATACATCCGTGCGTTCGGTAGTATCATTGATAGATGCTTTAAAACTAAATGACAATATAAAAAATTCCGTAAAGGAAGTATATGCTCTGATAGCACGCGCAGAGAGCAAGGTGCATGGTACTGAAGTCGATATGGTGCATTTTCACGAGGTAGGAGCAATGGATGCAGTGGCGGATATTGCGGCAGTTTGCTTTCTGATGGACAGGATAGCTCCCGACAACGTTTGTGCCAGTGCTGTAAATACAGGAAGCGGTACGGTAAGGTGTGCACACGGTATATTACCGGTGCCGGCTCCTGCTACGGCTATATTGCTTGAGGGTATTCCGGCATATAGTAATGGAATAGAGAGTGAACTGTGTACACCTACCGGAGCTGCTCTTGTCAAATATTATGTCAACTCATACGGCCCGATGCCCCTTATGCGCACTTCCGCTGTGGGTTATGGCCTGGGGAAGAAGGAGTTTGAACAGGCCAATATATTAAGATCCTTTCTGGGAGAGTCAGATGAATCTGAGGAGAATGTTACCGAATTAGTTTGCGAGATGGATGACATCACGGGAGAAGAGGCTGCCTATGCATTGGAAAGAATCATGGAAGAAGGGGCTCTTGAAGCATATATGACTGCTGTACAGATGAAAAAAAACAGGCCCGGTCTTCTGCTTACTGTGCTTTCGAGAACCGAAGACAAGGAACGGATACTTAAGACGATATTTGCAAATACCACTACTATCGGTATAAGGGAATATCAGCCCAAAAGACACAAGCTTGAAAGAAGTATCTCCACCGTGGAAGGTGAGATAGGGAGGGTAGATGTCAAGATATCCGAAGGCTTTGGAGTACGTCGCGTTAAGGCTGAATATGAAGACCTGGCTCGTATAGCAAAAGAAAGAGGACTCAGCATTTCCGAAGTCAGGGAGCTTTTTAATGACCAATGCCGTTAATCATCAAAAAACGGAAATAGTAATTCGCCCGGGTGAGCGTCATTGGCTTTCATAAAGTCCAGATCTTTTTTTGAGATCTTGGCTTTGACATAAGGGTTTTCGTAAGTGCCTGACACCAATTCTTTTTTAAGAGCGTAGAGTTTTTTCAGGTTTAACGAAAGCTCTTTTTGTTTGGCCTCATTGGGTCTTCCTGATTTGAGTATATCCAAATATCCGCCGGCGCAGATATTTACACCATAGGAGTACATCTGGAGTATGGAATATTCCACGGCATCTTTTATGCCGGAATATATCGGCAGATCACACACTATGTCGTGCACAGCCCTCATGGCTTTTGCAATGTTTTGGGAATATCCGAAAGGATCGGCTGTTTTTGAGGCTGATCCGGATCTGTTTTTGTAAATATAGAGAATCTCTTTGACATTTATAATGCTTTGAGCTGTACTGAACAGGTAAGTTATCACATCGGCATCCTCAAGGATGATATTTTCCCTAAAAGAAATATTGTCAAAAAGGGTTCTTTTGAATATCCGTGACCACAGGTATCCTCCCGATACGATTAGCTCCGATCTTTTTTGGGGGGTTAGTTTTCCGCA
>CAJOOT010000035.1 GCA_905236215.1 uncultured Eubacterium sp. | reverse complement strand
GGATTCCTGGCTTGCAGCAGATGTGGCCATATTTATAGTACTATTACCACTGTCGATATGGATGTTCAGGAAGGCAATTAGTTATAAGAGCGTTAAAATTCAAAACAAAAAGCAAGACTAACTGCAAAATGAGATATACGTACTTATTTGATGCAAAACGCATTGCGCAGCGTTATGTATATAGTTTCTTTGCGGTTTCAAACGCTTTGGTGACATTAAACTGTCTTGTTAGTTCAATTGTAATTGCAGTGTGTCTGTTCTCGTTGCTATATAATACGCCGATTTCTGATTTAAAGTATTGCAATTTGATATTGCTGGTTCTGGTTCTGGGATGGTGTATCATATTTGTGATCATGAGATCAAAGCGGGAAGCAAAGGATTAAAAGTATAAAGTTGGCACTTTTTTCAATTTCTGATCTTGTTAATACACTTCCGGGACGTGCAGGATGTTCTGTTAAGAATCCGCGGTGTTTGCCATTCTGGGGATTGTGAGTATGGAAAGGGCTGCGATTGTGATGGCAAGTCCTGTGACTGCAGGCAGGGAAGGCACTTCGGCATAGACCATGATCCCCAAGATCATGGCTGCGGATGGCTCTCCGCCGGAGGCAAGGATAGAGGCAATACCTGCGTCCACATATGGCAGAGAAGCGGTGAACAGCACATATGGAAGCACGGCCGTTATCAGAGCACTCATCAAAAAGAAGAGCTGCGTGATGGGAAAAGACCCCATGTTGAATTCAGTAAAGTTTTCAAAGTTCGAAAAAGGCGCCAATATAAAAGGACACAGCAAAATACTGTAGAAGGTAACTGTGAGGGAGTGATAGCCTCTTTGTACGGCCACTTTGCAGACAATATTGTTGATTGCATAAAAAAGAGCAGAAAGAAGTCCTATAAGGATACCGACGACATTGCCCATAGCTCCGGAAGCATCCTCAAATACGCCGCTCAAAAGAGCGCAGCCCAGGATGGCAAAACACATGCAAATAATCTTCTTTGCGGTGATTCTTTCTTTGAATATGACGGCCGAAAGCACTACGGTGAATACGGGCGCCAGACATAAAAGCACGGCAGCCAGAGAAAGAGAGAGTGTGGTCATGGTACAGTTATAGCAGACATTAAGAAAGATCATTCCCGAAAGACCGCTTGCCAAAAAGATCCACAGATCCTTTGGTCTTATGCGAAAGAGTGATCTGTCTATTATAAGGATTCCCAAAAACAACAGTATGGAAGCATAGGCATATTTGGAAAAGACTATGGTTACAGAGTCCATCCCCTGTTCTGTCATTGTTCTTACAAAAAGTCCCGAAGCTCCCCACATGATGCCGGAAATGAGTGGCAATATTATTCCCAGTTTTTTCACGATGTACATTCTCCTATCCACTCAATATAAGTAAACGAGCGCAATGTGTATGATAACATAAAATAGACTCTTTTGAAAATTTTTGAAATTTCTCGTTGACATGTCATTTTCATTATTATATAATGCATAGGCACGCTCAAGGGTGACGGGGTGTGGCTCAGTTTGGCTAGAGCGCCTGGTTTGGGACCAGGAGGTCGCAGGTTCGAATCCTGTTACCCCGATAGGATAAGTACCCGTAGCTCAGCTGGATAGAGCAACGGCCTTCTAAGCCGTGGGTCGGGAGTTCGAATCCCTTCGGGTACGGTACTTCACAATTTATATGTTTTGTTTATTTGCGGGTGTAGTTCAATGGTAGAACACCAGCCTTCCAAGCTGGACACGTGGGTTCGATTCCCATCACCCGCTTTTGTACGCGCAAGTAGCTGGACTCATTGCGAACATCATTGATAATGGTGGGTATAGCGAAGTTGGTTATCGCGTCGGATTGTGGTTCCGAAGACCGAGGGTTCGAATCCCTCTACCCACCCTTGTGGCAAGTTATTGCTGGGCGGGCAGATGCCGCCGATGGGCTATCGCCAAGCGGTAAGGCACAGGATTTTGATTCCTGCATTCGTTGGTTCGAATCCAACTAGCCCAGTTCAGACAGATATATGGGCCACTAGCTCAGTTGGCAGAGCACCTGACTTTTAATCAGGTTGTCGGGAGTTCGAATCTCCCGTGGCTCAGGTTGTTTTGAAACACCGGTTTGCATATCAGCGACCGGTGTTTTTCGCTCTAACTTATCATAATTCAAGTCTTGCTTTTTTATTTTAAAGGGATATAATAAGTTAGCATTAAGTTTGTGCGCAAGGAAATATGTAAATACAGCGTATATGAAGGGAAGTGATATTACGGGTGATTTTTCAGAGAAGCTCATGGAAGAGCTGAACTGTGAAACCGTCTTCACGATACCGATTTTCGGAGGCATTGGTGTTTCCGAGGCCGTAGTGGTTACATGGATAATCATGGCAGTACTCGTTGCCGTAGCGATTCCGCTGGGGAGAAATCTCACAATCAACAACTGCAGCAAAAAGCAGCTTCTTCTGGAGGCGTTTTTTGGTTGGCTGGACAATTTCTTCTATGGACTCATAGGCGAAAAAGGAAAACGCTATATTCCCTATCTGATGAACGTTATCATCTTTATCGGAATGGCCAACATCATAGGAGTTTTCGGTTTTAAATCTCCTACAAAAGACGTTCGGGTTACGGCGGGG
>CAJOOT010000034.1 GCA_905236215.1 uncultured Eubacterium sp. | reverse complement strand
CCACATACAGGATGATAAAAAAAACATCGGAAGAAAAATTCGAAGCTCAAAAAAAAGAAAACTCTCTTGAAAATACCGAAGATATTGAAAAGACAGAGACCCATAAAGAGCCTAAAAACGCGGAGGACTGACCTCCGCGTTCTTTCTGTTTTATCTGTAGATGATGTCATCCCTTCCCGGTCCGTTGGAAACCATGGTGATGGGGAAACCTATTTTTTCTTCGATAAACTCTATATACTTTCTGCAATTCTCCGGCAGCTTATCATATTCTCTGATACCGGTAATCTCACATTTCCAACCCGGAAGTGTCTCGTAAACAGGCTTTGCCTTCTTGAGAAGATTGGTGGTCGGGAAGTCACAAGTTACCTTTCCGTCAATCTCATATCCCACACATACGGGAATCTCGTCAAGATATCCCAATACATCAAGCACTGTGAATGCAACATCAGTTGCCCCCTGAAGCCTGCATCCGTACCTTGTGGCAACACAGTCAAACCATCCCATTCTTCTGGGGCGTCCCGTAGTAGCTCCGTACTCTCCGCCGTCTCCGCCACGGCGCCTCAATTCATCCGCCACATCCTCATCAAGAATCTCGCTGACAAACTCGCCTGCACCTACTGCCGATGAATAAGCCTTTGATACCGCAATTACTTTTTTGATCTCGTAGGGAGGAACTCCTGCGCCTACTGCGCCATATCCTGCCAAAGTGGATGAGGATGTAACCATCGGATAAATACCGTGATCGGGATCTTTCATTGTACCAAGCTGACCCTCCAAAAGGACTTCCTTTCCTTCTTTGAGTGCTTCATAAAGGAAAGCGGATACATCGCAAACAAACGGAGCTATCTTTTCTTTGTAACCCATAAGTTCTGCGTAAATATCCTCTTCCTTAAGTGCCGGCTTATGATAGAGGTTTTCTATGATAATATTCTTTTTAAGGACAACATTTGCAATCTTTTCTTTAAGCGCTGCCTCATCATCCCATAGCTCACTTACCTGAAAGCCAATCTTGGAAAACTTATCCGAATAGAATGGAGCTATGCCGGATTTGGTGGAGCCGAAGGAATTTTTTCCGAGTCTTTCTTCTTCGTACTGATCAAAGAGCACATGATAACTCATTACCATCTGTGCTCTGTCAGAAATCTTGATCGAAGGCATCGGAACACCCTTTGATGTTATGGATTCGACCTCAGACGAAAGCCTGTCAACATCTAAAGCCACACCTGTTCCTATAACGCTCGTGGTGTGATCATAGAAAACACCCGAAGGAAGTGTATGCAGCGCAAACTTTCCGTAATTATTGACAATGGTATGTCCGGCATTTGCTCCACCCTGAAAACGCACGATGATATCCGCATTCTTGGCGAGCATATCCGTAATCTTACCTTTGCCCTCGTCGCCCCAATTGGCGCCTACTACCGCTTTTACCATTTTAATCCTCCATCATCCTTTATGGATCCTGCTGTAATAATAATTGGTTGAAGATATCATTTTGCCTGCTACCTTCGCCTTTGTTACTATCTTGAAGTAGTAATAATACTTAGTAGTGTTGATACTCGTTTTCTTTATCTTCGTAAGGTTAAGCTTGTTTGTCTTGTATACTCCGACTTTCTTGAACTTAAGGTCTGATATATCATCTACCTCTTTGGAAGATGTGGCAGCATATACCACATATTTTTTGGCAGACTTTACCTTTGTCCATCTGAGCTTGATAGTGCTTTTTGAAGCCTTGGAGCTGCTTTTAAGAGCCGGCTGGGGAACCACCGCAAAAGTGACGCTTTTCCCGTAGCTTCTTACACCCGCTCCACAATCTATATATGGTGTAAGTTTTACCTTATAGCATTTTTTGGCATTGGGTACCGTAAAGTCGTATGTAAACTTTTCTTCTGAAGCATCATAGGTGGCTTCTCCGCTCAAAAGCGTCTTGGAGGAGGTATTAAGAAGTGTCAGTTCAAATCCTCCGCAGGCGTTTATAAGAGAAGCATCTGCATCGTCTCTGGCTTCCCATACGATATTAAGCGTCTTGCTCCCACTGCCGTATCTGTAGTCTATGTCCTTGGTGGAAACAGAATCCGGGAGGGTTCCTGCGTATTTAAGTTCTGCCACATCCACGGAAGAACCGGATTTTTCAACACGCACCTCTGCATACGTCCCCTGTTCGAGATTGGCCACCTGTATCGCTTTTGTATGGTCAGCTTCTCCAAAAGTACTGTAACTTAACACACTTTTGGCATTGCCCTCAAAATAAGGTGTAATCGTGACATTGTATACCGAATCGGCTGTCATCGCAGAATCGGCCCACTCCACGGAAATCGTGGATGCCGTAGCTTCTGTCTGGGTAATACTCGTCATGGTTCCCGACAGGGTCTTTTTTGCAGAAGTACCTGCTGCCCTGTTGATACTGCCAAACTGCACTGCCGAGCCTACTATGGCTGCAGAGTCATCTGCATAGGCAAAAGCGGTTCCAAACATAAATGTAAGGCTCAAAAACATTAAAGCAGTTCTTTTAAATACTGTTCTTATCATCCTTCTTCCCCCTTTCTTATATTACGATCAAAGGCATTGTTATCTTGATTATAACAATTCGCACTTGACCATTGTAACACGTTAATCTGCTCCCGGCAGTTTTATTTCAGACTTAAGATAAAAATATGTATTAACAGCCGTGGCTATAAGCCGATTCGACTCATCTTTAACATCCACGCGATAAACGCAGGTACTCTTTCCGGCTTTTATCTCTGTAGCTGTGGCAATTAATGCCTTTGCCTTATCCATCATGGCTGCGTTTACATAATTAATATTACTCGAAACCGTGGTAACGGCTCTCCTTCGTGATACAGCAGCAGCTCCTCCCACAGAATCCGCCAGCGAGAATATACAGCCTCCGTGCACTGAACCGATGGGATTTCCGTGATGTTCAACAAGATCTATACGTCCCTCGGCATAGCCTAAAGCTATCCTGGTTATTATTATATTGTTATGTGCAGCGAAAAAGTTTATTCCGCTGTTTCTGTATCCGACAAGTTTTTCGTAATATTCCTCATCGGTCATATTATCAAATTCTGACATATCAGGCCTTTGTGTCGTATTCGGACTCATCATCATCTTCATTGTTGACTACGCTGACACCCTGACGCTTTCTTGCCATTTCATCGCTGGCAAGATACTCGTCGTAGGTGGTAATCTTGTCAACAATGGTGCCATCCGGAAGAATCTCTATAATGCGGTTTGCTGTGGTTTCAACCACCTGATGATCTCGTGACGCAAAGAGGATAACACCCGGGAACTTGATCATACCGTTGTTAAGAGCTGTAATGGACTCCATGTCCAAATGATCTGTAGGCTCGTCAAACATAAGTATATTGGAGCCTTCTATCATCATACGTGAAAGAAGAACTCTTACCTTTTCTCCTCCCGATAATACACGCATCTGCTTTACACCCGCATCTCCCGGGAACAGCATCCTGCCGAGGAACCCTCGCACATATGTGGAATCCTTAATCTCCGAAAACTGCTGAAGCCAGTCGGCAATGGCAATATCGGTGTCAAATATTTTGGTATTATCCTTAGGAAAATAGGAAAGGCTTGTGGTGACTCCCCACTTGTAAGTGCCCTCGTCGGGTTCCATTTCTCCGGCGAGTATGGAAAACAAAACCGTCTTGGCTCGCTCGTTTCCACCTACAAAACCAATCTTATCATCATGACCCACGGTAAAGGAAACGTTGTCCAGGATCTTCTCCCCGTCTATTGTCTTTGATATGCCATCCACGGTAAGAACTTCATTACCGATCTCCCTCTCCGGGCGAAAATCAATATAGGGATATTTACGACTGGAGGGCTTGATGTCGTCAAGCTCTATTTTTTCAAGAGCCCTCTTACGTGATGTAGCCTGCTTGGACTTGGATGCATTAGCGGAGAAACGGGAAATAAACTCCTGAAGCTCCTTGATCTTCTCTTCCTTCTTTTTGTTGGCTTCCTTCATCTGTTTCAAAAGAAGCTGTGAAGACTCATACCAGAAATCATAGTTTCCGGCAAAGAGCTTGATCTTTCCAAAATCAATATCCGCGATATATGTGCAAACCTTATTGAGGAAATACCTGTCATGGGATACTACAATAACCGTGTTTTCAAAATTGATCAAAAACTCTTCAAGCCACTCTATGGCATCCAGATCCAGGTTGTTAGTGGGCTCGTCCAAAAGGAGTATATCCGGATTACCAAAAAGAGCCTGTGCCAGAAGAACCTTAACCTTGATCTCACCGGTCATATCTCCCATTACGGAATAGTGAAACTCGGTGTCCACGCCAAGTCCGTTAAGGAGCATGGCAGCATCTGACTCAGCATTCCAGCCATCCATCTCCGCAAATTCAGCCTCGAGCTCTGAAGCTCTGATTCCGTCCTCATCCGAAAAATCTTCCTTTGCATAGATGGCGTCCTTTTCCTTCATGATATCGTAAAGGCGCTTGTTGCCGAGGATTACGGTATCAAGCACGGTATATTCGTCATATTTGAAGTGATCCTGCTCCAATACCGAAAGGCGCTGTCCCGGAGTGATAGATACATCTCCCTTTGAAGGCTCAAGCTTTCCGCTTAATATCTTCAGAAAAGTGGATTTACCCGCTCCGTTGGCACCAATGATGCCATAGCAGTTTCCCTCCGTGAATTTGATATTTACATCTTCAAAAAGTGCGCTCTTTCCGATGCGCAAAGTGACATTATTTGCCTGGATCATATGAAAAAAACCTCTATATAATATGCTTACAATAAAGTACAAATCCCAAATTGGGAATATAGCATAAAATACAGAGGTATGTCAAGTAATGTGAGAGGTCTGGGTCCTATTTACATCTGCGTGTAATGTCTTACCTTGAAGCTTCCGTGATCAAGTGCAGCATCTATCTGTTTTATCATTGACTCTTTTCCGGCATTAAAGGTGCCTCGTATGTTGACATAATTCGATATATGATTCGAACGGAAAACGCAGCCTTCGTTATCGGTATTTTCTATAAGAAGCTTAGTCTCTTCCAAAATAAGCTCCGGTGATGGCATTTTGAAAAGTCCTTCCTGTGTCTCCTCATAAAGCTTTGTGCCGGGGATTATGTTCAAAGTCATCTCTCCAACATAATCCGGCTTCATCAGGGTTATGGCCTTTCCTGTCTCTACTGCATGCTCCTTCCAGAGTTTCTCTCCCCCAAGTCCCGAAAGAATGGTAACAGAAAGCTTAAAACCGGCAGCCTTCGCCTTCTTTCCGGCCTCTATTATTCGCTCCGAGGTATGACCTTTGTTCATACGCTGAAGCACCTCATCACAGCCGGACTCAAGCCCCATATAAAGCATCTCCAAGCCATGCTCACGTACTGTCTTAAGCTCTTCTTCAGTCTTTGAAAGAAGACTCATGGGAGTGGCATAACTGGTGATCCTTTGACATTCCGGAAACTTCTCTTTTATGGCATCGAGGATGGTGATCAGATCATTTGTCCTGTAAACAAGTGCATCCCCGTCTGCCAAAAACATCCTGTCCACATAGGTGTACATCATTCTGGCTTCGTCAAGATCTTCCATGATCTGATCAAGCTTGTTCATATGAAATTTTTTGTCCTTGTACATATTGCAGAATTTGCAGCCGTTATGACTGCATCCTACGGTAATCTGCACTATAAGACTGTACGCCTCTGAGGGCGGTCTGTATATGGTTCCTTCGTAATGCATATCTGTTCTCCTTTGTTATAGAAAAGTATTTTAACCCACAGACAGCAGCTATGCAAGAAAAAACAGGTAGTAAACATCTTCTTTACCCTTGAAAATGCCCCTAAAATGCTTTAAAGTGTCTAGTGACGGAAACTTAATCGATGGAGGTGTAAGTGATGAAGAAAAATGACCCGAAACTCCTGTGGTATGACAGACGCAGAGTATGGTGCGGTCTTCCATGGACATTTACAAAATACGGAATTTCCGAAGACAGGTTTTTCCTTGAAAAGGGGTTGTTCAGCACAACAAGCTATGAGGTTCGCCTCTACCGTATTACCAATGTAAACCTTAAAAGGACTCTCCTGCAGAGGATCTTTGGCCTGGGTACGGTACACTTTGATTCATCGGACAAAGACCTTGGGTGCTTTGATATCGCAAATATCAAACAGTCCGAAAAGGTAAAGGAGATTCTCTCCGAGCAGGTTGAGTCTGAGCGCCTGCGAAACAAGGTGGTCACCAGAGAACTTATGGCTGACAGTGACAACGATGATGACAATGATATCTTAGATGATATATCTGATGACGAAAGATAGATTATTCGCTTCAAAACAAACTAACCGCAGGAACCCGATATCGGCAGGTTCTCTGCGGTTTTTAATTGTGAAAAATAATTATATCGTCAGGGGATTGCTACGTACTTCAGCAGTTCTATTTCACCGT
>CAJOOT010000033.1 GCA_905236215.1 uncultured Eubacterium sp. | reverse complement strand
GTGATCTTAAAATCGGCGATACCATCTGCGGCATGGATGCAGAACCCGAAGCCATAGAATTCCAGAAGATATCCGAACCCACCATTTCCATGAACTTTGTTGTCAACGATTCTCCGCTGGCAGGTCAGGAGGGCAAATACGTAACCAGCCGTCATATCAGAGACAGACTGTACAGAGAGCTTAATACGGATGTGTCTCTTCGCGTAGAAGATACCGATACCCCGGAGGTTATAAAGGTCTCCGGCCGTGGGGAGCTTCACCTCTCCGTACTTATCGAAAACATGCGACGCGAAGGATATGAGTTTGCAGTCAGTAAAGCCGAGGTTCTCTACAAAGAAGACGAAGCAGGACACAAGACAGAGCCGATGGAGCTTTGCTATATCGACGTTCCCGAAGAATTTTCAGGTACTGTTATCTCCGAACTTTCCGAAAGAAAGGGCGAGCTTAGGAACATGGGACAAGGCAACGGAGGATATCAGAGACTCGAGTTCCGCATACCTTCACGCGGACTTATAGGCTACCGCGGCACCTTCATGACCGGTACCAGGGGAAACGGTATCATGAATACCGTATTTGACGGCTATGATCTCTACAAAGGTGACATCAACTACCGTTCCCAAGGCTCTCTCATAGCCTTTGAGACCGGAGAATCCGTTACTTACGGCTTATTCATTGCTCAGGAGCGAGGTACTCTCTTCATCGGTCCCGGCGAAAAGGTATACTCCGGCATGATCATCGGTCAAAGCGCCAAACCCGAAGACATAGAGATTAATGTCTGCAAGAAAAAACATCTGACCAATACCCGGGCATCGGGTTCCGACGAAGCCCTTACTCTTACTCCCAAAAAAGAGATGAGCCTCGAACAATGCCTCGAATTCCTGGATACCGATGAACTCCTCGAAGTTACGCCCACATCGCTCAGAATCAGAAAGAAGATATTAGATCCCATTATGAGAAAACGTGCCGGCAGGAAATAGTGCCGGCCGTTCCACCCAACACATTTCTATTCCAAAAGAGTCCAAAAGGAGACCCTTATGACCCAGTTTACGGCAACACCATTATTCACACTTTATGTAATCCGCACGCTGTTTATAGCATCAGACATAGCACTCTTTGTCTATACGATGCTTTCACTCAAGACCAAAAAGCCTCCTGCACGGCAACTGTTTCACATCATACATGCAGCGTTTCTTGCAACATCAGTCTATACCATACTACTTTTCTGTAACAATGAGCCCCTTGCTGTGCTGCTGCACGGGTTATATTACATTGGTTTCGGCATAATAATGCTGTTTCTTCTCAACTTTGTCATCCATACAGCAGAATTCACGGAAAATAAGCCACTCAGGATAATACACCGCATATTTACCGTCCTTATGTGCTTTGACGCAATAAGTCTTATTGTTAACACTTTCACCCATCATCTTTTTACTGTAGTAAAAGAGGATATCCTGGGCACCACAATCATGACACAGGTGGAACGTTATCCCATGCTTGATGCCCACTATTATTTATGCTACCTGATAATCGCAACGGTATTAATCCTTCTCACATACAGAGTTTTTAAAAGCACTACTCTCTATCATATACGTTATATCTGGCTGATAGTTGGACTCTTTAGCCTTTTGATCGTAAATCACATACTCGATTTGTATTTTTCCCTGAGTTACAACCTTTTTATCCTGCTGTTTGCTGTATACGGAGCTGTTCTGTATCATTCACTGATGCAAACCTTACCGCGCAGATTCCTGAACAATATTTTGGATGAATTTGCAAGAAACACTTCGGAATCCATTATCGTGCTTGACCACAAAGACAGGTGCGTACTTGCAAACCGGGCCACTATAGATATGTTCTCTCTGTCCATGACCGAACCTCCCCTTGTTTATGACTATATCAAAAGATTATTCAGGGAAGAAGGCATGGATATATATTCCGACGGATCATTTGACATGAACGCCTCAGAAGGCGGATTTACTTTAAATCTGCACGTAGATATTGTCTCATTCCATGATAAAAAAGGCAGAAACATTGGACGTGTAGTAAATCTCCATGACCAGACCCAACAGATCAGGCAGCTTCAACGCCAGAGATATGAGGCCACACACGACATGATGACCGGTCTTTACAATGCGAGCTATTTTTACTCTAAAGTCCGCGACAAGTTAGATAACGAGGATTGCAGCGACTACGTAATAGCCTGTATAGATATAGATAACTTCAAATTTATAAACGATATCTACGGGCCGGAAGCAGGTGACAAGATCCTGATATCAATTGCGGAAAACATTCGTGAACAGAATATTCCCGGCACAATATACTCACGTATCGAAAGTGACTCCTTCGCATTTTTCATGAAAAGCAGTTTTGTTAGTCGTATGCCTTATCATGCTGATTTCCTGAAAATAATTGATCCGGATTCTGAAGACTATTTCCCGATCAATCTTCATATAGGTGTCTACGAAATAACCGATAAGTCCGTTCCCGTACAGGTAATGTGCGATCATGCTTTCCTTGCCATCAAAGAGATAAAAGGCAACGCTCAAAAGATCATGGCATATTACAAACCGGAAATAAGAGATGATATCATACGCAATCAAACCCTGATTCATCAGTTGAGAAGCTCCATTGAAAACGAAAACTTTGTACTTCATCTTCAGCCTCAGTACAACTCAAACGGAGAACTGCACGGAGCCGAAGTCCTTATTCGCTGGATGCATCCTACGGAAGGTATGATCCCGCCAAACTCCTTCATACCTCTTTTTGAAAAATCAGGTGGTATCGTACATCTTGATAAATATGTATGGGAACACACCGCAGCCCTTCTCAAAAAATGGAAGAAAATGGACATAAGAATTCCTCTTTCAGTAAACATATCTCCGATAGACTTTTATTATGTTGATATTTGCGGATTCTTTACGGACCTGGTAAAAAGATATGATCTTGATCCCAAGATGCTCCACCTGGAAATTACAGAATCTGCCGTGCTTGAGACATATGGTCAGAACGAAAATTTCCTCGAGAAGCTGCACGCTGCCGGGTTTATAGTGGAAATGGATGACTTTGGAAGCGGTTACTCATCACTTAACACGCTCAAGGATCTCGACGTTGATATATTAAAACTGGATATGAAATTCCTTTCAAATCCGGAACAACCTATACGTACCAAAAAGATATTGAACACAGTGGTAACACTGTCAAAATCCCTGGACATTCCAGCCCTTGCCGAAGGCGTAGAGACAGAAGAAGAGCTTCGCCTTCTGCAATCCCTCGACTGTGACATATATCAAGGGTATTACTTTGCGAAGCCCATGTCTGTTGATACATTTGAAAAAGAATACATGAACGGAACCGTTAAGACTCAAAACATAACAAATGCGCGATAACCGTTTTTGCCACGTTTTTTTACTGAATACAAAGCCTCATCGGCTTTAATGAGATAATCACCAATTCTTGATTCTTCCGACGGCACTCCCAGACTGACACCCTGGGATACCGTCACAATCCCTGACGTCCCGGAATACTCATGTTTGATATTCTTTTCATTTATAAGATTCTTGATCTTTTCCATATATTCATCAATATCTTCTTTTGACATTCCTCTGTACAAAATAGTGAACTCACCGGTACCGTAGCGTGCCACTGCCACATTTTCGGATTCGATAGAACTCAATGCATCGGCTATCTCCCGTATGCAGGAATCCCCGGCTTCACGTCCATATGCCTCATTATATTTGGCAAAGGAATCGATATCTATAATCTCAATGCCGAAGGGTTTCTGCTCTTTTTTACAGTATTCAAAAAACTCCATGGATACTCTGCCTATACCGGCCTTGTTCATAAGCCCCGTCATTTCATCGGTCTCATTCTTCTCCTTGAACATGGTAGGTTTTCCCTTCAGAGACTCCATTACCGAATTGACGCTCTTATAAAGATCAGATATCTCAGCATCTCCTTTCTCCGGAAGAGGCGCCTCAGGTATGTATCCGTCCTGTATTTCTCTCAGATAGCTGTCTACTTTTCTTAATGATTTAGTCCAGCTGCTCAATCCCACTATAATGAATATAATAAGTATGGCAACAGCGAAGAAAATAATGGCAGAGCTCCTACCTACCGATTCTCTGATGACTCCGTCAAGTTCGCTGACATTTCTGCCCACCACCATTGCTCCTACAGTCTGTCCATCGCTGTTGACAAGAGCCTTGTATATACAATAAATAATTCCGCCATCCACATTGGATTCTCCCACATATTCACCTTTTTTATCCAGTGAATCAGCAATACTCTTTTCGATATATGTACCTACTATGGATTTTCCATCGGGATTTTTCGTGGAACCGGCTATACGAAGATAATGTCCCTGTTTATAGCCTTCCTGGGTAGGTGTAGAAGGCACCGTGCCAAGTTCATCGTCATTATATGTGCGCATGAAAACATATGAGAAAGTGCCTGTTTTCTTTTCAATAGCAAGGAATGGATCAATATTGGCCTTTTCTTCGGTACCGTCGCCGATAAGAACAGATCCGTAATATATATTACCGTCCGATACATTCCATGTGGCAAAGGGACGCTCCTTTGCGTCCATATCTGCACCTATATAGTCCTGAACATAATTAATGTCGGACTCAAGCATATTTTCCACCATGTTTATCATGGCATCGGACGTACTGTGCCACATACTGTACGTAACAGAAGTGATGACTACCACCGCAAACAGTACACACAGCATGGCTATGCGAAATTTAATACTGTATATTATTCTTTTAACTTTATCTTTCATACTTTTACATAATACCTCTCACAGCCCATTCCCCACTCTGTGCCCACGCGGCTCCGGAATTATAATATTACTGTTATACCACCGAATAAAGCAGGTCACCGTAAGACGGATAGGACCAAAGTTCGGCCGGTATCATAGTCTCAAGATCATCAACCACTTCTCTTAAATCTTCCATAGCCGTAAGTATGGAATCATGGTAATATTGCGCCAACGTCATGGTATCTTCCAGGTCACCCGCATTGGTCAATGCATCTTCCAGAGCAGAAAGCTTTTCCATCATGGAATCCGAATCCCCGGAAATCTTTTCAAGGAGCGTATTTTCCATAGTATCTGCCACCTTCATACCAAGCCTGAGCTTCCTGTAAGAAAGTTCCGCCAGTTCATTCATGAAGTTGATAACCGATCCCACAATACCCTTTTTGACCATGTCAATCATGGTAAGAGCTTCGATATTGATGGTCTTCCAATACGTCTCAAGCTTGATATCATATCGACTCTCCAGCTCTATGCGGCTGTATACCTTATGCTTTTCAAAAAGCTCAATATTCTTATCCTCAAGATATGCGGGCGCTGCATCCACAAGTGATCTGTAATTGCAAAGGCCTCTCTTTTTTGCCTCTTTGACCCAGCTTTCATCATAACCGTTTCCGTTGAAGATGATTCTGCCATGATCATCAAGAGTCTTGATGATCAGTCTGGTCAGGTCTGCATTAAGGTCCTTTGAGCCCTCAAGCTGATTTGCAAAATCTTCCAAAACATCTGCAACAGCAGTATTGATAACGGTATTGGGTCCTGCTACTGAAGCATTTGATCCAAGTGAACGGAGCTCAAATTTGTTACCTGTAAACGCAAACGGAGATGTACGGTTTCTGTCTGTGGTATCTTTGGGAAGAGGCGGCAACACCGTAACACCGAGATTTATCTTCTTTCTCTTCTCATCTGTATATTCTGCGCCGTCATGAATAGCCTTGAGTATGGCAGTAAGTTCTTCTCCGAGGTATACAGAAACAATGGCCGGTGGCGCTTCGTTTCCGCCGAGTCTGTGATCGTTTCCGGCACTGGCCACAGAAAGCCTGATCATATCCTGGTATTCATCCACAGCTCGTATTGTGGCAACCAGAAACAGCAAAAACTGTGCATTCTGAGACGGCGTCTTGCCCGGTTCAAGAAGATTTACCCCTGTGTTGGTGGCCATAGACCAGTTGTTGTGTTTTCCGGAGCCATTCACTCCTGCAAAAGGCTTTTCGTGAAGGAGACATTCAAGACCATGCTTCTGAGCCGTTTTT
>CAJOOT010000032.1 GCA_905236215.1 uncultured Eubacterium sp. | reverse complement strand
TTTATAATATTGATAAATCTGTCTGCCAGGCCGCTGTCGGCACACTGCGCTACAGACAGATTTATTTCTATATAGTCAAGTCCCATCGCCCTGATGTCATACTTGTGAACAAACCTGCACGCCAGCCTGAATACAGTGTCTCCCAGATCAAATATCTGTCCCGATCTTTCCGCAACAGGTATGAATACGGAAGGCGACACTATCTCTCCATTGTCGTCTCTTATCCTGACAAGAGCCTCCGCAGAGGTGAACCTGTCATTTTCAATCGAATATATTGGCTGATAAAAAACGTCGAGTCTGTATTTTGACAGCGCCTCAGATATCATCTTTTTGATATTATCGTCATATCTGATGTGAGCCACTGCTTCTTCATCCACGATAATTACATCCGAATCCGGATTGAGCGTGGATTTGAAATAATGATTAAACCGGAAAAGATTATTGGCGCTGCCCACCGTATCACTGCTGTCAAATATAAGATATGAAACGCTGTATTTAAGCGTAACACCATCCACACTAAACTCCGAGCCAAGCAGTTCGCGCATATCCGCAAAGGCATTCATCATGATATCCTTATCTTCAAAGATCAGGGCAAATTCTCTTCCGATATCACGGAAAAGGAGCATATTTTCTATGGTGCTGAGCTTCTTTGCTATGTTAACCATAATAAATTTCTCGTGCCCGATGGTAATGTCACGATCAGCCGGATCAATCTGTATACTCATCATGGAAAACGGCTTGCCTTCTTCAAATCTATAGTCAACATATTGCATAAGCGCATGCATATTGAAAAGCCCCGTATCCTGATCGCGCTTGGATTCCGGGTTTTCCATCTGTGTATAGACCACCATGAGCCCCAATGCACATGCAAAGCCTGCCATCGGTAGTTCCGGATTGATATTCTGTATAATAAATGACGATATCCACAATCCCATCCACAGCATAACGCAAAAGAAATGATGTTTACTCATCTTTCGCTTATAAACAAAGGCAAATACCACTGTTGCCAATATAAAAAAGCCGCCGCCTGCATATGCTGCGATAACAGATGGTCCATATGAAACAGTATCTCCTCCCGGCTCAGAATATGATATGGGAAGAACCGCAATAAGCACCGTAAAAACAAGAAGAACGGCGGATGCGCTGCGGATATAGATAATCCTCCTGCGCGAAATATGGATACCTACCGCCATATATATAAATGCACAAAAGCCCACCCATACAAGAAGAATAATATACATCTTACAGACTATATCAATGGCAAGCTCCGAGAATCCCTGCGGATGCTCTATCATATAGACAGAGAGTATATCAAAAACAAGACACAAAAAACCTGTCTTCAGAATCCCGCTAAAAGCAACATTGCTTCGAAGAGAAAGATCTTTTTTTCTATAATTTAATATCAAAAGGACAGTAGTAACAGCCAGTCCGCACAGCTGTACTCCCATGATCGGCATCAGTTCCCGTCTCCGTTCTTTTTCATATTCTTAACATCTTGCATAACTCCACCATTATCATATAATTTTCATGATACAAATGCAAGCAAAAAGCCCTAAGCGCGACTATAATCTATATCTATATAATGATATTGATAATAGTTATAACGCATATTGTGAAATACTCTGGAATATGATAGAATTTTCTTGTATTATTCACAATTGCCGTATGGCAGGGAGAAAGTTATGATAGACATCCCGGATACCAAAAAGGGCACGATTCTTATAGCAGACGATGCTGAAATGAACCGTGACTTCCTTGAAGAGATGCTTATTGAGGAATTCGATATCCTTCTTGCAAAAGACGGTCAGGAAGCCATAGATATCATCGACAGGGAAAAAGAAAAGATATCTCTTATACTTCTAGACATTGTGATGCCTGTTCAAGACGGGTTTGATGTGCTTTTCTTTCTGCGCAACAAACACCTTACATCACACATTCCCACGATTATTATTTCATCTGAAGCATCTTCTCCATCCATAGATCGCGCCTACAAGCTTGGTGCCACCGACTACATCACACGTCCATTCAGCAAGACCTCGGTACGTCACAAGGTTATTACCACCATCACCGCCTATTCCGAAAAAACCAGACTTGAAAACAAGATATATGAACAGATATTGGCCCGTGAAAGAGACGATTCCCTAATGGTATCCATTCTGGCCAATGTGGTGGAATTCCGCAACGGAGAAAGCGGTCTTCACGTACTTCACATAAACAACATCACCGAGATTCTGTTAAGGCATTTGATGCAGCTCGACAGCTCGTGCCAGTTTTCAGCCAGAGAAATATCTGCTATATGTATGGCATCTTCTCTGCACGACATAGGAAAGATCGCAGTTCCCGAGAATATACTCAATAAGCCCGGAAAGCTTACCAACGAAGAATTCTCCATTATGAAGACGCATTCGGCTGCCGGAGCCGCCATTATAGAAACCATAAAAGATTACGAAAAAGAGCCTCTCATGAAATATGCCCATAATATCTGCCGCTGGCATCACGAGAGATGGGACGGAAACGGATATCCCGATGGGATCTCGGGTGATGATATCCCCATCTACGTACAGATAGTATCCATAGCTGATGTTTATGATGCTCTCACGAACGAGCGGGTATACAAGCCGGCATATCCTCACGAGAAGGCCATACAAATGATAAACAACGGTGAATGCGGCGTATTTAATCCCAAGCTTATTGAATGCCTTAACGAAAGCGCAGATGAGATCAAAGAGATTATAACTCTTCCCTCCTTCTCCGAATCCATCAGAAGGCGTGTTGAGGATGCGGTAATGGAAACCATGTACGGTTACACTTCTAATGATAACAACTGACATTATCAAAGACATATAAAACACTTCGGAGGCATAAGATTATGACCGTTAAAGAATTCTATGATAAGATCGGCGGAGATTACGAAGACGTATTAAGCAGACTTATGAGCGAAGACCTCATAAAAAAATTTTCCGTTAAATATCTGAATGACCCCAGTTTTTCTTCTCTTAGCAATGCTCTTGATTCAGGTAATGCCGATGAAGCATTCAGAGCAGCCCATACGCTTAAGGGGGTATGTCAGAATCTGGGCTATACCAAACTTTATTCTTCAGCATTTGATATCACAGAAGCCCTTAGAGACGGATCAATCCCAAATGATATATCTCCCCTTTTCGAAGCCGTAAGGTCAGATTATGACCTTGTTGTCGACGCCATAAAAAGGCTGGATTAAAGTTCCAGTATCTCCGGTTTACATAAAAAGCTCCGCGTCATTGCGGAGCCTTTGTTATTTATCTGTCTTTTCGAAAAAATCATCCACTTCCTTATGAATCTTTTCCGGCGGCAAAGTCTTAAGAAGATATCCCTCCGGCTTCAAGTGAAGCACGCTCATAACATGTCTGCTGTCATCACGTCCGGTCAGGAACATAACAGGTGTGCTGCTGGTGGAATCTTCGGATCTAATCATCTCAAGCACCTGCTTTCCGTCCGCCACCGGCATTTCATAATCAAGTAATATAAGATCGGGCGTATGCTTGGCAAGATACGTGATGGCCGACATACCGGAGCTGGCCATGGTAACGCGGTATTTATCGCTTAGCCAGTCATGGGCGGATCTTAGAAAAGTACCGTCATCATCTACTATAAGTATGGACTTTTTGTGCATATGCATGGCATTTCCGGTACCAAGCGCCGTTATCATATCCGCAACATTGACAGGCCTTTCAAAGGCCTGCGCCACTATGGAATCTGTCAGGAATTTCTCGGAATACTCAATCTGTTCCTTCTCACCAATAAGATACAGGTGTTTTTCATCCTCTATACATATATCCTTAAGGTATATCAAAAACTCCTTAGCCTTATCCAGCTCATCGTTTAAATAATAAAGTATCTGCGTGGTCTCGTCTTTGGATTCGCGCATCAGTTCAATATC
>CAJOOT010000031.1 GCA_905236215.1 uncultured Eubacterium sp. | reverse complement strand
CCTATTCCCGACACCGTAATAAGGAGTTTGAATACATCAAGTTCATCACGCTGATAAAACCCGAACAGCTCCATCGCATCCTCACGCACGTTGAGATACGTATATACCGTAACCTCATCCCCTACGGCATAAGCTCCGGCAGAATTTTCTCCGGGAGACGGCATATAAATACGATAACCTATTCCATTGTTTTCCACTACTGCATGGTCGATATCGATATCGACAAGTGTTCCCTTGATATATTCATACATCAGTCAGCTAAATCCCCTATATAATAAAAACCTTTGCATTCCTTAAGGCTTACGTTCACTATTTTTCCGATATTCTCCTCACCTGCCCGTACGTGAACAGTACTGTTATTGGAGAGTCTGCCGGTCACAAGTCCTTTTTCTCTGTTCTTTTCTTCTATAAGAACCGGCAGAGTTTTTCCTTCAAGCCTTAAAGCCCTTTCCCTTGCCTTTCTCTGTACCAGCTCAAGTAACCTGTCAAACCTCTTATGACAAACATCTTCCGGCACCTGATCCGGCATTGTTGCCGCAGGGGTGCCCGTCCGCTTTGAATAAATAAAAGTAAACGCCGAATCATATCCGATTCTGTCTACTACCTCCATGGTCTCTTCAAAATCCTTTTCGCTTTCACCCGGAAAGCCCACTATGATATCCGTAGTAAGGGCTATATCGGGTATTCTTTCACGGATTTTTTCCGCAAGATCGATATATGACTCTTTTGTATAATGCCTGTTCATGCGCTTTAACAGCTCTGTGCTTCCGGATTGCAACGGAAGATGCAGATGTGTGCAGATTTTCTTTGAAGAAGCCATCACATCAATGAGTTCATCCGAAAGATCCTTTGGATGACTTGTCATAAAGCGAATCCTCTTAATGGCATCAATCTCTTCTACCCTTCTTAAAAGCTCAGCAAATGATATGGGATTATCTAAGGTCTTCCCGTAAGAGTTGACATTTTGTCCCAAAAGCATTATCTCTATGACTCCGTCGTCGCCAAGTCTTTTCACTTCATCCATAATATCCTCAGGACTTCGGGAATATTCACGGCCGCGCACATACGGCACGATGCAATAAGTACAAAAATTGTTGCACCCGTACATTATATTTACCCCGGACTTAAAACTGTATTTTCTCTTCGATGGAAGAGACTCCAAAAGTCCGGAGTTATCACCGTCAAGAAGCTTAACTACAGCAGAGTTATCCTCGAAGACTTTCCGTGTGAGCACGGCAAATTCGGAAAGATTGTGGGTACCAAAGATAAGGTCAACAAAAGGATAGCTCTTTTTTATCTTTTCCACCACTTCCTTTTGTTGCATCATACAACCGCAAAGGCCGATCATCATATGAGGATTCTTCTTTTTGAAACCGTTAAGGCGCCCAAGTCTGCCGTAAATCTTCTTATCGGCATTCTCTCGCACCGTGCATGTATTATATATGACAAAATCACAATCTTCCGTATCAGTCTCCACATATCCCATTTCTTCGAGAATGCCTCTTAATTTTTCCGAATCATGAGCATTCATCTGACATCCGAAGGTTGTCACATGGTAGTACAAAGGGCGCCCCAAAACTATGGAAGTATGCTCCGTTATGGCTTTTACTGCCTCTATTGCCCTATATTGATTTTTGATATTTTCGGTGGTTCCTGTCATTTTTTCCTGCCGAGCATCCTCTTTAGTTTTCTCTTTACTCTGTTACGGAAACTGTCAGCCTTAAGATCAGCCTTTAAGTGATTATAGGCACTATCACAGATCATCTTAAGCTCCCCATCCGTAAACGGCGGCTCTTCAATCTCTTTATTTAGTTCTAAAAGTCTTTTATAAATTTTTTTAATCTCGTGCGATTTAAACCTGGCCTTTTCGTCTCCCAAATCCGTATTCATATCCCGAAAGAGGACTCCGTCCGGATTTTTTAAAAACTCACGGGCCACATATTCATTGGATACCTTATATCTTTCAAGCATGGCATCACGCTTTTCTTTGGTAAAACCTGTGCGCTTTCTGAGCTTTCCCGCTGCTTTCAGTTCATTCTGAATAGTGGTAAACTCCGATGTCATACGCATATTGCTGTCATGCCATATTTTGACTTTATTCATATATCTTCTGGCACAAACAATACTATCGGTATCCGAAGTGTTGACTATTGCCTCATCCACAGCATAATCATCTGTATGCTCAAGACCTACACATTCAAGATAATCATCCACGATCGATCCATTCTTAAAACATTCTCTTTCAAAAGTGCGAACTATAATATTCTCTTTTCCTATCTGATGAGCAAGTTTGTCCAGATATTCGCCATAATCAAGATGATTTCTCTTTCCGTTGGCAGTATCGGAAATATATTTATCCATGGTGAATGTAAACTTGGAAGGTCCTCTTACCAGCTGTGCATAATGAGACCATGCATACAGATCCTGTCTGCGGATATAGATGATGACCTTGAGCTCAATATTATTTTCTTTCAGGTATGGAAGCTCTCTTTCCCAGAACCCATCCTTCATACAGCCATCATTGTAAAGCGCCTCGTCAGAAAGCAATATCTTTTCGTATTTTTTGGCAAGCTCTACAATTTTTTCCCTACATATCTTAGCCTGGCTTTCTTCGTAGACGGCATGAGCCATCCAGTGTCCGTTTCTTTTGGCACTGGCTCTTCCTCCGAAGGAAATATGAAAATCGGGGTATATGGCATTATGCTTTTCAAGTGCCTCACCGTTATCATAAAGAAAATTCTGAATGGCACTGGTTCCGGTCTTGGGTGTGCCTATATGAAGATATAGAGTTGACATAATTCTCTCCTATTCCTGACAAATATCAAGTGATTCCAATATCTTATCTACGCATTCATCGACGGAAAGCTCAGCTGTATCTATTGATACCGCAGGATTCTCCGGTACTTCGTATGGACTGGATATACCTGTAAAGTTTGTAATCTCGCCCTTCCTGGCCTTCTTATACAATCCCTTTACATCACGCCTCTCACACTCCTCAATAGAAGTTGACACATATATCTCCTTGTATGATTCTCCTATTATCTCCTGGGCATTCCTTCTGTCTACCCTAAGCGGTGATATAAATGATGTAATAACAATAAGTCCGGCATCATTCATAAGCTTTGATACCTCAGCTATACGTCTGATATTTTCGGATCTGTCCGCCTCATCAAAGCCCAGATTCTTGTTTAATCCCATACGTACATTATCTCCATCAAGAAGCATTGTATGTTTGCCCATTGCAAAAAGCCTTGACTCCAAGGCATTTGCTATGGTGGATTTTCCGGCTCCCGAAAGTCCGGTAAACCAAAGAGTCACAGCCTTTTG
>CAJOOT010000030.1 GCA_905236215.1 uncultured Eubacterium sp. | reverse complement strand
CACCAGCAAAGATACGGGTTCATAACCGCCATCAATGGCTCTCTCTATCACCACCGGGCTTTCCACCACAAAAAGTCCGGGCATAGGCTCGTTGTATCGAAGCAATTCCCTTTCAGTGCGTCTGGCATACAAATCAAGCGCCGGATCATTAAGAACCGTTACCGGTATAAACGCCATAAAAATCTCCTCTTTTTTGCCTGTATTCATGTCTCTTCACACGAGACTTAACGCTATTCACGAATTTAATTATAAACCTAAGATTTATCAGGTCAAGGTTATCCCGGTAACAGAGCGGCAATGCACTAGCGATACAAATGCATATTTCAGAATTATGTCAACTTGGTATTTTTGTTCCAATGTGATAAGATTTTTTATACCCGATGCCGTTTGTCCAGGCATCGGACACCATAATTGATTTATCAGAGGTATTGTAAATTGACCGTATTCGGAATACTGGCGCATGTAGACGCCGGAAAAACCACATTATCTGAGAGTATACTCTCTATGACAGGTACCATACGTTCCAAAGGAAGCGTGGATGTCGGCACGTCGTTTCTTGATACAGATGAAACTGAGCGTAGCCGGGGCATTACCATATACTCAAAACCCGCTGTTTTTTCAAATAATGGCAGAGATTTTTGTCTCCTTGATACGCCAGGACACTCAGACTTTTTTTCAGAGACCAAGCGCGTTCTTCCTGTTTTGGACGCTGCTGTTTTGATAGTATCAGCTCCCGATGGCGTAAATTCTCCCACCATCACATACGCTAAACTCCTGAAGCGTTACCGCCTGCCTTTTATTATATTCGTAAACAAAACTGACCAGGCAGGCTTTGACAAAAGCAAGATAATGAATGATCTGCGCTTAAAGATAAACGAAAGTTGCATAGATATGTCATCAGATACGATTGCCGAGGAGATTGCCCTTAATTCCGGAGACGAGGCGTTACTTGAAAAATTTCTAAACGAAGGTGATGCGGCGGTGACAGAAGCTGTTCGTTCCAAACTTTTTAATGAAAGAAAATATTATCCGGTGATATTGGGAGCTGCCCTAAAAGAATTGGGAACAGATAAACTTCTTGAGACACTTAATCTTACAAAAGCCCCGGGTTCTTCTACCGATGACGAACCGTTTTCGGGTCGCGTATTCAAAATAATTCGTGACGATAAGGGAATGCGTCTTTCATTTCTAAAGGTCACATCAGGCATTTTACGTATTAAGGACTTAGTTCGTTTTAATCCTGAAGATAAACCCGAAAAGATAAATGAGATACGCCTGTATTCCGGTCAAAAATTTAAATCCCTAAATTCAGCCGAAAAAGGAATGGTAGTAGCTGTCACGGGACTAAAAAGCGTTCACGCAGGTGATGTAATCGGAGAAAGTACTGATAAAGATGACCTTATATATATGTCAAACTTTGATCCGATTCTTACAAGAAGCGTGATTCCCGCAAAAGGCGCGGATGAAAAGACATTCCTTGAGAGCCTCGATATCCTAACCGATGAAGATCCGCAGCTTTGCGCAAGATTTAATCATAAAACCAAAGAAGCCACGGTTCACCTGATGGGACGAATCCAGGCAGAGATACTGACAGCTGTATTTAAAAAACGCTTCAATATTGATGTTAGCTTCGGCTCTCCAAAAATTCGTTACCGGGAAACCGTTAAGGGAAAAGCCGAGGGCGTAGGACATTACGAACCGTTGCGACACTATGCCGAAGTACATCTTCTGGTCGAAGAAGCTCCGTTAGGTAGTGGCATTATCATAGAAAACGCATGCACGACTGATACATTATCCACCACATATCAAAGGCAAATACTTGATGCACTGCGCAACCATGAGCTGTGTGGCGTTTTAACAGGTTCAGAGCTTAACGATGTAAAGATCACTCTCCTTTCGGGAAAATCCCACGTAAAGCACACTATGCCCGGCGATTTTTGTGAATCTGCCCTACGTGCCGTACGCCAGGCTCTTATGAAGCTTGAATGTGTATTACAGGAACCGTTTGCGGAGTTTTCGGTAACGTTACCCCAAAACTCAGTTGGTAATGTAATGCACGAGATCGATATGTCAGGCGGCATAACAAATACACCCGGCAGCGAAGGCTCTATGACACTTTTGACCGGATTTATTCCGGCTGCATTTGCTGAAGAATTCCAGTCTGCGGTCAGAACTGCCACCTACGGAGAAGGAACCTTATCGATAATACCCTCATATTGCAGACCATGCCATAATGCAGACAATGTAATAGAAAGCTTCTCCTATGATCCCGACAGAGATACCGCACACCCTTCAGGCTCAATATTCTGCGAACACGGAGCAGGCACATTTGTACCATGGGACAAAGTCGAAGATAAAATGCACCTGCCCTCAGCCTATAGGGAAACTCCTGATGTGTTTTCAGATATGACATCCAATGCCCGAGCTTTGGGTAACAATAACGTTGACGGCTCTGATCCCGGTTTACATAATGACCGTTCAGAGAAAGACATCATATCCATTATGGATTCTCTGTCAAAGACCGGAAACCAGAAAAATAAACCCCGTGGACGCGACAGACATTTTACGGATAACTCAAACCAGTCGAATTCAAATCACAGAAAAAGCTTAAAAAACGACACCCCTTACAAAGGTAAAGAATCTTCTCTCTCCGGCCTTCAGGATGTAACGGAAACCTCCATGCTCCTTGTGGATGGCTACAATATCATATTTGCATGGGATGAATTGAGGTCATTGGCAGACGAAAACATTGATGCTGCACGAGACAAACTAAACGACATTCTCTGTAATTATCAAGGATATTGCGGAATGCGGCTCATAGTGGTATATGATGCTTATCTTATCAAAAATCATCCCACTGAAATCTATCGTTACAGGAATATTTCCGTGGTATTCACAAAGACAGCCGAAACTGCAGACCAGTATATAGAAAAATGCGCCTTAAAGCACTCAGGAAATATAAGCGTAACTGTAGCTACCAGCGACCGGGTTGAACAAGTGATAGTTGCCGGTGCCAACGCTCGCACCTTAAGTGCCGAAAGCTTCAAAACCTCCATAGACATTGTCAATGAGATGATAAGTGCGGAAAAAGAAAAGCTCCCACACCAAAAACTAAACATGCTCTTTGACGGGACTGACGATTCGTTAAAAACCTATCTTGAGGAAATAAGGCTCGGTAATATCAAGCCGGATTAAATAACGGCCAAAACTGCCACCTTAGTTTACTTTTTCGAGATACTTAAACAGACCTTCACACCCCTCTTTTATGTCCTCAAATGTTCGTGTGAACTTGTGAGTGTACCACGGATCGGAAATATCTCCCGGTCTGTTTGTATAATCGAGCAATAGAGAAAGCTTTCCGTCGGGATCTGCCCCCAGGATCCGTTTCATGTTGCTAATATTCTGCTGTTCCATACCGATCAGATAGTCATATCTGTCATAATCTGACTTCGTCAATTGCACAGCCCTCTTGCCCTCACATGAAATCCCGTACTTTGCAAGTTCTTCACGAGCCGGCGGAAAAACCGGGTTTCCAACGCCATTCCATATTTCCTCAGAGCTGGTCGCAGCAGATGCGATATAATACCTGTCCGAAAGGTTTTCTCTTTCAACTATATTTTTCATAATGAATTCCGCCATTGGCGAACGGCAGATGTTGCCGTGGCAGATGAAAAGTACGCGTATACTCATAAAAACTCCTTTCAAAATGCGCTGTCCTGCTGCCATTTGCAGCGATTTGCGCGGTGTAAATTCTTCTTTATGTATCGGTCATTTCTGTACAAAAAATGCAAAACTTAGCAAAATATTGCAAGATGTGTACAGCAATCGTAGTAGAAACGGAGTAAAAAGCGGGTGGGGTTACTACTCAATCCATCACTTCAAAAATAATCCATTTATAAAGCAGAAGCATCAGCCATTTCTGACTGATGTCCTGTTAAAACTTTCAGCTTCGATGCACCTTGTGTTTAGGATCTAACCTAATAATTTTATAGTATCCTGCTTCAATAACAACATGTATTCTAAACACTTCTGTAACTTCATAATGATATACTTGCATACCTTTATAAGTATCGTCCTTATCTGGCTTACGCGAATACGCTTTATCTACTTGTGTAACTGTCATCTGGGACACTTTATTTAAAAAAGATTGAAATTGTTTAACATTCTCCGGTGAAAGTTCCTTGAAAGTATATCCATTCTCCAAAGGATATTTAAAACATAATTCAAATGGTACCTCTCGGTTCTGCTTCTGTGTTAATTTTGCCATTAACTAATCGCCACAATATATAGACTTATAATAAGATGCCATAGTGCTAGGAGAAATCAGAACTGTACATCTCTCATCTGGTTCATATCCTCTTCTTGCTTCCATCCAAGGTAATTCTCGGTGTGTTAAAGCTTCCAATGCATTACCTGTACTCTCACCATATGTGTCCCACACATCCTCTAGAAGTTTAATATCTTCTTCTT
>CAJOOT010000029.1 GCA_905236215.1 uncultured Eubacterium sp. | reverse complement strand
GTGGGCGACAAAAACGAGACCGACCGCATGGCAAAAGCCTGTGGGCGCATACGCATGAGTTCCCGGTGCTTCGAAAAAGTCAAAGAAGGAGACCTCGAAAAGGGAGATGTACTGGGGATAGCACGCACTGCCGGTATCATGGCCGCAAAACGCACATCAGAGCTTATCCCTCTGTGTCATATCATACGCATCACCAGCGTTTCCATCGATTTTGAATATGACGACGAAAACTCCGTAATAGACGTATTCTGTACGGCAAAAGCAAAGGACAGGACGGGCGTGGAAATGGAGGCCATGACAGGAGTGTCGGTATGCCTTCTTACCGTATATGATATGTGCAAGTCCATAGACAAAAATATGGAAATAAGTAACATACATCTTCTTGAAAAAAGCGGTGGAAAGAGCGGAGATTTCAAATGGAAAAGTATTTGAAGATAGAAGCCGTATGTATCAGCGAAAAAAAAGGAACTGCCAAAAGTCCCGTAGACGAAGCTGTATTTATCGAAAATTACGGAATAAAGGGTGATGCCCATGCCGGAAAATGGCACAGACAAATAAGCCTGCTTTCTGTTGAAAATATAGATGAGTTTCGAAAAGCGGGAGCAAATGTCGACTTCGGGGACTTTGGAGAAAACCTTGTAACAAGCGGCGCTGACCCTGCAAAAATCCCCGTAGGCTCACGTCTTGTATGCGGCGATATTATCCTTGAGATCACACAGATTGGCAAATCCTGCCATTCAGACTGCATCATCAGACAAAAAACCGGAGATTGTATAATGCCGAAAAAAGGAACCTTTGCCGTGGTAATATCCGGCGGCCATATAAGACCCGGCGATGAATTTGAAATAGAATCTCCCAATCCGAACCGGCCATATACTGCTGCCGTCATCACCGTAAGCGACCGCAGCTACAACGGCTTAAGAAAAGACCTTTCCGGTCCTGCCTGCATGGATTTTCTTACCGAAACAGGTTTCAACGTGATAGATACGCGCATTGTGCCGGACGAAAAAGAAATGATCAAAGATGCATTAACAGACCTTGCCGACAGAAGGCAGGTGAATCTTATCATCACCAACGGCGGTACCGGATTCTCCGTAAGAGATGTTACCCCCGAAGCCACAATGGATGTAATGACGAGAAATGTACCGGGCATAGCCGAGGCTATACGCGCCGAATCCGCAAAATACACTGACAAAGCAATGCTATCAAGAGGAGTATCCGTCATAAGAGGCAACTCTCTCATTATAAATCTGCCCGGCAGTCCCAAGGCGGCAGGCGAAGCCTTAGGTGCGGTAATAAACCCCGTAAAACACGGTCTCGGAATTCTTTTGGGGCGTGAGACGAATTAAAGACAGAAGGACTTTTATAATGAAGCTGATAGAAACAAAAGATGCCGCAGGGTGCGTTCTGTGTCATGACATTACCGGAATAATAAAAGACGTAAGCAAAGGTCCTATATTCAAAAAAGGGCATATTGTCAGGGAAGAAGATATCCCGGCTCTCCTTGATGCAGGTAAGGAGCATATTTATGTATGGGAAAAAGATGATACCATGCTGCACGAGAACGAGGCCGCAGAGATTCTCTGCAGGATATGTCGCGGAGAAAACCTTGAACAAACCTTGCCTTCCGAAGGAAAGATCGAACTTATCAGCTCCTGCGACGGACTTCTCAAAATAAATACTCAAAAAATGAATGCCGTAAACAGCATCGGCAGGATGATGATCGCATCCAGATTTTCCGATACCGCTGTCAAAAAGGGCGACAAAATAGCAGGCATGAGAGTGATTCCACTGGTGATAGAAAAAGAAGCCATGAACAAAGCTCTTGAAACCGCAGGAGAAAATCCTCTGTTTAACGTCGTCCCTTTCAAAAACAAGCAGTTTGCCATAATCACCACAGGCAGCGAAGTCTTCAAGGGAAGGATTAAGGATACCTTCACCCCTGTGGTAATTGATAAAATAAAAGAAGCCGGCGGAAAAGTCTGTAATACGCAGCTTGTCGGGGATGATCAAAATGACATTAAAGACGCTATCCTTAAGGCGGTTGAGGATGGTGCCGAAGCAGTAGTCTGTACCGGCGGAATGAGTGTTGACCCTGATGATTGCACTCCGGGCGCCATAAAAAGTGCCTCAGATGAAGTTATCACCTATGGAGCTCCGGTACTTCCGGGCGCCATGTTTATGTTGGGATATATCGGAAAAAAAGCCGTTTCAGATGCACCTGTTGTGCCGGAAACGCGTATTCCGGTAATGGGACTTCCCGGATGCGTAATGTATGCGAAACGCACGATATTTGATCTCGTACTTCCACGTATTATGGCAAACGATATCATTACCGCAGCAGATTTTAATATGATGGGCGAGGGCGGACTGTGTCTAAACTGCGACATCTGCGTATTTCCCAACTGTGGTTTCGGCAAAGGAAGATAACATGAAATGAAGGATTCTTTCGGAAGAAAAATCGAATATCTAAGGATTTCAGTGACGGATCGTTGCAATCTGCGTTGCCGTTACTGCCTGCCCGACGGAATAGAAAAAGTCCCCATGAAAAATCTTCTGACGTACGAAGAAACAGTACGTATAGTCAGTCTCCTTAGCCGGCTCGGTATCAGATATGTCCGGCTTACGGGAGGGGAACCTTTGGTAAGAAAAGATCTGCCCAAGCTTATCAAAATGCTCTCAAAGATTCCCCACATCGAAAGAATCTCCATGACAACTAACGGTGTTTTGCTTTCCGAACATCTGGATGAGCTTGTTAATGCCGGTTTGCAGCAGGTTAACATAAGTCTTGATACTCTTGATCCAAAAAAATTCAGAGATATTACCGGCAAAGATTATCTGCCCCTTGTATTACAGGGAATAGATGACGCCATAGCTTCAGGTCTTGATGTAAAGCTAAACTGCCTTCCCCAAAAGAAAGTAAACGATAATGAACTGAGTCAAATAGCCAAATATTCCATTGACAGAGGAATTTTCTGCAGATTTATCGAGCTTATGCCCATAGGATATGGGCGGAAGATGCGGGGACTAACAGGATCCGAAGTACTTGATATACTAAAGGCTCACTTCCCCGATATTAAAGAGGACTTGCTTACGCATGGCCAGGGACCGGCAGTATATTACAGAATTCCCCGGAAAAATGGAGGAATAGGCTTTATCAATGCCCTGTCAGACAGTTTTTGTTCGACATGCAACAGATTAAGACTCACCT
>CAJOOT010000028.1 GCA_905236215.1 uncultured Eubacterium sp. | reverse complement strand
GTTATCAATATCTCCGATAAATCCCGCCAACCCCATATGTCGTATAGTCACCGGATCTGTATTCCGATATGAATTCACGGTCAGATTCCCATTTCGATATCGCCCTCTCAAACCGAGCCTGGTATTGCCTCTGGCTTATGAAAAAATCCAGATAGCTTATAATGTCGCTCTTTGTCAAAACGCCATTATCTACGAGCAGTGCAAGTATCTTACGTCTTCGGGAAGAAGACAGTCCTTCCTCTTGGGACACCGTATACCCGTACTGCATCAGGATTGACTCCTGTGCAAGGCGCATGCCATTGATAAAAGATGCATTCTTTAGGTACGATTTTTCATCACTGACCCGGCATATCGGCGTTCCCTTACTCTTTAAGCTCTGGTAGGTACTTTCCATGATGAAAAAAATCTCACACTCCGGACAATATCCCGCTGATACTCGGACATTGTTTACCTCACCCTTGGAATTGATAATCCCGAGCTGCGCAACGATATTTTCTAAGTGATGGTCGTTATGCATACACTTGAAAGTTGTACGGCGCACTACGAAATCCTTCACATTGATGTTGTCAGGAATCTCTCTTTTAACTTTGGGGTTCTTTTCTTCTTCGGCTTTTTTCCTTTCCTCTGCCCTCCGAGCAAAACGTTCCGCGATTTCATTAAATTCCTTCATCCGTTTGATCCGTTCCTGCTCGGTCAAAGACACATATCGAATCGGCTTTTGTGTCGTTGTTTTTTGCTGCTTAAATTTTTGAGTTACTGTTTTCTGCGGCTTCGGTGTTTCTTTTTTCTTTCTGGCTTTACGTTCTTGCCGTCGGGCTTCTATTTCCCTCTCAATCTGGGAATACTCATCCGTATTCAAACACTTCAGAAAATATTTCTCATTTCTGAAATTGTTGTAGGCAATATAGTATTTGCCGCATACAGAACATCTTTTCGTATTCCTGCTGCGTGGTTTACCCTTGGCATTTTCAAAATCGACGTTGCTAGTTTCAATCCTTCCTTTGCATTGCGGATCTCGACATTGTTTTGGACTGTTTGCCGGACTGAAGACATAGCAATATGGAGAATCATAGAGTGTATGCTTCCGAACAGTTTCCTTTTTTTCTGATTCTGACATCCCTGGTCGCTCAATCACCTTGTCAGGATTTAGGTTTATAATTTTTGCATCGTTCGTTTGCAGTACGGCATAATCCTCAAAAGATAAAACCGTCGTATAAAGCCGATGGCAAACTGGACATTGCTGAACAAAAATCTTAGTCACTTCATTATCAATCCTGGCGCTCATCAAGAATCCATCAGGCAGCGATGCATTATCATAAGGACAGAACTTGTTCCAATAAATGGATTTATCCTTGCCACGCCAAAAAGATTTTTTCTCTTGTAGTATCTGCTTAAAATCTTCACGAAAATGTTCTAAGTTAGTTTCTCCCGTGGGGATAAAGAAAGCCGACACCTTATCAAAGGTACTGATAGCCATATGCTTTGTCCCACACTTGAAGCATTCGTGAAGATTTCCTTTTTTTATCTTCTTACCGTCTTTGTATATCCCAAATCCTTTTTTTATTAAATTGCCGCCACAATCATGAACCGTACATCGTAACGGTTTATCTATTGCAAATAGGCGACATTCAAAACAGGAATCTTTGTCAATCTTTGTAGTAACTTTTTCTTTTGATGTTCTATCGAGAAACTCTATTTGATAATCCGCGCCTTCATCAATCTTATTCTCGTTTATGATAGGCTCTTCCGAATTATCAATCTCTTTCGGACTATTTACATTCACATATTCATCTATGATCTGCTCATATTTCAGCTTCCGAAATGCATATACGGAAATAGATTGAGCGTTCTTTATAGGGATTTCTTTTCGCTTCAAAAAGGTTTTTGCATCATCCCTTACAAATCCTTCTTTGACTAAGGAATTGTAGTATTTTCGATATCCGACAAAGATATCAATGATAGAGTTCCCCTTATATTTCGTGTCCCGAAAGTCATCTAATAAGTAATCTTTTAGATTCTTGTTTGAGTCCAATCATTCATCTCCCCTCTATGAAATTTACATGGGGGATATTTCATCCTCTTTGTAATTTTTCTAATTGTTTTTGGTATTCTCGCAGCCTGCTATGCAGCGCAAATTGTTTCTTTGGCTGAGGCTCC
>CAJOOT010000027.1 GCA_905236215.1 uncultured Eubacterium sp. | reverse complement strand
TCGGATCGTACCCTTACATCTCTTGTCAACGCTCTCTTGGCAAGGATTGCAGCCTTTTCAAAATCTCCTCCTATTCCCACACCCACCACGATAGGCGGACAAGAATTGGGACCTGCATCCTTTATCGTCTGTAATACAGCTTCCTTTACGCCTTCTATACCATCTGCGGGTTTAAGCATAAAGATCCTGCTCATGTTTTCGCTTCCGAAACCCTTTGGAGCCGCGGTGATCTTCACTTTGTCACCCGGCACTATATTGTAATGTATAATGGCAGGAGTATTATCCCCGGTATTTTTGCGAAGGAGAGGGTCAGATACTACAGACTTGCGAAGAAAGCCATCCACATAACCGCGCCTTACGCCCTCGTTTATGGCATCCTCCAGAGATCCTCCAACAAAATGTACCTCCTGACCTATGTCTAAGAACAGGACTGCCATACCCGTATCCTGACATATCGGAATCATGTCATTACCGGCTATCTCCAGATTTTCCTGAAGCTGTCCTAATATCTGACAAGCAAGTTCGTTTGTCTCAGTCGACGCCGCCTTATCAAGAGCCTGCGTCATATCTTCCGACAGGTGATAATTCGCCTCTGTTACCATCTTCGCAACGGTATCTGTAATTATGTCAACCTGAATATCTCTCATTTTTTGTGCTCCTTAGTATTTCTAATTGCGTTTATTATAACCTATATGTCAAGTCCAAAAACGATTGTCACCCTTTTATATTTTTAGGGTTGACAATATTCCCTATTCTCTTTATAATGTCACCCATGAACACACAAACACTTTCAATCAGCCGTATGGCGCAGGCGGCAGTAATGACAGCTATTCTCTGCGTCCTTGCACCTTTGGCATTGCCGATAGGTCCCGTTCCTATTTCGCTTGCCACTTTTTTTATCTATCTTTCAGCCTATGTATTGGGTACGACAGACGCTGCCATAAGTGTAATTGTCTATATCCTTCTTGGCTTTGTAGGGCTTCCTGTATTCTCCGGCTATTCAGGAGGAGCCGTAAAAATTCTGGGACCCACAGGCGGATACATAATAGGCTACATTCCGCTGGTACTCATTACCGGCATCTTCGTCTCCCGCTATATAGCAAAACCATATCTGTGCATGGCGGGCATGATATTGGCCACTGCAGTACTCTATTCCATAGGTACTATATGGCTTATAGTAAGTACATCCATGGATCCTGTTGCTGCCATGTGGGCAGGAATGATTCCCTTTATCCCGGGTGATATAGCAAAGATGATACTATGCATACTGATAGGTCCCAGGCTAAAAAAGGCCGTAGACAGGATTTAACTCAGTCGGAGAACTTCCCCACCTCTAAGCAAAGCGCAGGTGGGGGATAGCGAGTCTTGACTCTCTACCTCCCCGGTACTGCTACGTAATGGCGGTATCGGGGATTGATTTATACTATTCTAAACCTTATACTTAAGGGACAGAGTATGAAATCATAAACAGGGAGAATTTCTTAATGAATCCACAGAAAACTGCAGTAATAGCAGATACGGGATGTGACATTCCCAAAGACATCGCCGAAAAACTTGGCATCCGTATGGTTCCCCTCCATGTCATGTATCCCGAAGCGGAATATCTTGATGATGTTGATATTGATCCTCTCATGGTCTATCACAGATTTCCAAACGAGATACCCAAGACATCCATGCCTTCAGTAGAGGAAATCACGGACATATATCGTAGTCTCCGGGAAGAAGGCTACGAAAAGGTTATTGCAGTGGCTATCTCCAGTCAGTTCAGCGGTTCCTACAATGTCATGCGTCTTGCCGCAGAATCATATGAAGGCCTGGAAATATTTGTCTTCGATACAAAGAACATCTCCTGCGGAAGCGGCATTTTCGCATATTGGGCTGCAATCAAGCTCTCCGAAGGTTTAAGCTTTGAAGAGGTCACTTCCGGTATGCAAAAGAAAATCAACGATTCTCATCTGATGTTTTATATGGATACCCTCACCTATCTCGAAAAGGGCGGTCGTATAGGTCGCGTAGCTTCTCTTTTGGGCAATATCCTCAAATTGAAGCCCATTATAGCCTGCGACAAAGAAGGTGTATACTACGTAGTAGGAAAAGCTCGCGGCAAGGCTCGCGTAAGGGACATGCTCATAGACAACATTACCGAGCTCTCCAGGGGACATCACTGCTGGATAGCCATTATGAACGGTGATTGCGTAGATGATGCCAAAGAAGTGGAATCCATTCTCGATCAAAAAATAGCAGACAAAGAGTTTATCTATCACAAACAGATAGCGGCTACCATGGCTGTAAACACCGGTCCCGGACTTATCGGCGTACTTACCTTTGATCCGGAATTGTAAACACGAGCTTTTCAGACTTCCACATCCTGCATCATCACAGGAATACCTTTCTCCTGTGCATATGAGATAAGGTGGGATGTATCGCCATAGTATGCGTCGCACTCTTTAAGGACATTAAATATTTCCTCTCCCCTGTCGGATGTTTCATCAAGTTCGCCCCAGCCTTCCCTGATGTAGATGTCACGGATTTTTTTGAACTCTTCCGTCACCGGTGATTCATTAAGCTCCAAAAATTCCTGCATACGATAATATATATGCCATACAAGAACAACCTCTTCCCGATGTTCATAAAAAAGCTCAAGGTTTCTCTTAAGCTTATCTATGGCCGTCTTCCCATGGATAAGAAATGGCAATATATCACTGTTGTAGAATACTCTTTTTTTTCTCATGATATCTATTCTCTCACAAAACCGCCATCAGCATTACCGGCTTTTTTTCCTCGACAAATCTCAGGGCAAGCTCACAGGGATCACCGTAGTAAGCCGCCATATCATCTACACTTTTGGGAAATTCATCCTCAACCACGTATTCTCCCCAACCTGCTTTTTTGTACTCTTCCACCAAGTCTTCATATTGGTGATACAGGGTATCGTCCTCCCATACATTTCCATCCGAAAGAATTTTCTGCGGAGACCAGATAAATGTTATGTCATCTTGTTTTTCTTCAAATGTATTAAGCACAGACCTTATCTTCTCTAAAACCTTTTCGCCCGATTCGTACAAAGAGCTTACCGTATTTCTAAAGACTACTTTCTTTTTTGTATCCGAAGCTGCATCTCCTGTCTTACTTATGCAGGATGCAACCGTTCTTCTTTCTTTGTGTGTCATTACCGTAATTTTATTCATACACGGCAGTTTTCTTCCTCCGGAAAACTCGTCAAGCTTTTCCATATATCGCTGTTTCATACTGTCCGAAGACAGGATGATCTCATCGGCATATATCACTCCGGGCACTGTACAATAATGCCTCATACAAAAATACTCCTGGGATTCTTTGCCCTCGGGGAAATCCTTAAGTTCAAAATAAGGCACATAGATAAGCTTATCAGTAAGCTCCCTTAGCCTTGATGCATAATAGGCCGGAGCCATCGTTACATGTGCATGATACTCATCATAGGGATTTTGAATATAAATCACATCCGGGTGAAGCTCGCGAAGATTTATCTGCCTGTAATCATACATGATAAGTTCCTCGGGAAATTCGTCCGGGTCATAGATTTCTTCAAGGATCTGCCCTCCTACACCCTTTATGTAATATGGAGTGGGAATGACAGCCACTTCGTTTTCCGGATTTGCACATTCCCTGTCATGGAAGGGTTGCATCTTATCCCAGTATTTTCCCCGATACGGAAGAAAAACTATAAGTTTTTTATCTCTTTTGCCGGGGTTTTCTATGCCCTTTTCTCTTTCCTTAAAGCATTCATCACTTAATCTCATCAAGGGATCAAAAAAATCGGGAATATCCTCTCCTGTTGACCTCTTAAAACTCTTCTTCTGAGCCTCATAGAAAGGATAATCATGTGCGCCGAAATTCCTGTTGTATTTCATGTATTCGCCATAACGTGCCTTAAGAATCGTATCATATGCTCCCGGCACGGGAATATCCGTATATTCGAAGGGAATGCGGATAAGCTTATCATAGTATTCTTTCTTAAGCCCCTTAACTCCGCTTATACCCATCGGAAACATCTGAATCATGTTATGAGCCGAACTTTCGTTCACGCCTGCAAATATTTCCTCTACCCTGATATAAATCTGCTGCCGTATGGGTCTGTCCCTGTCAATGAAAAAATCTCCCAGCTTCTGAGCTTCTTCAATCAGCTTATCTTCTCTTGTGTCCTTTTTACCATTGTTAAGATCACAACTCTCATAAAGCATATCTCCGTATGCAATAAGCCTCTTACATCTGTCGGAAGTATTCTTTTGCTCCTCTTCATCGGGATTTTCATAATCTATGACAAATACATCAATACCTGTGCGATAAGGAAAGCCATAGAACTCCTGAAGATATTCCTCACTAAAACAGATAAATTCATTACTTGTAACACGGGCGAGAAAAAGCTCAAAGTCGGGATTAGTATGTATATTTTCGATGATATAACCTTTAGGAAGCTCCTTTTTTGCAATCTTGCAGAACTTCCTGTAATCATCACGCTTCATGGTAATGTCAAGATCATCATCCCAGGGCACAAAACCGCCATGGCGCACAGCTCCCAAAAGACTTCCCCAATCCGCAAAATAGTTTATTGAATGTTTTTTGCAAATTCTGTCGACCTCATGAAGTACCTTTATCGCGCATGCCCATGCTTTTTTCATCATCGTCGGGATATAATATCCGCATCTTACCTCGTCAAACAGGTAATCCCCCGGCATTTCATGCATTTCTCATCCATCTCCTTTTGTTGTCCCGGTTACTGCAATATTATACAACAATTACACCTATGTTGTGGTAAAATTGCCATCAAAAAGAGGCTTCAGCCTAAAGTTTGATACATTGCATCGAAAAAAAAACATATAAAAATAATTTATTTTACTAAAGTAGCAAAAAATATGTTATTGTATATGCATAACAGGGGAGGAAACAATATGTTACATAAAAAAAATCACATCAGGATTCAAAAACTTTTTATAACTCTGATCATTATGACTTTCATTATAGCTTCAACAGTCACTGTCTTTGGCGCTGATGATAACGGTGCCTCTGATCTTTTCTCGTCTTTCGGCGGGATTTCTCCTGCAGCGCTTATTGCATTTTTCGTTATTATTCTCATAGCAGTTCTGGTTATCTTTGGACTGATACTTGTAATAATCCATCAGAAAACCCGCTCTAAGCTGGCCATTTCAGAAGCCCGCGCAGAAGCAGCCGAAAATTCCAGAGTATCTGTCTCCCACTTTCTTTCCAATATGAGTCACGATATGAGAACTCCTCTGAACGGAATCATCGGCTTTACCAGACTTGCGCGTGAAGAGCATGATGAAAGACTTCTTCACGAATACCTGGAGCTTATCAGTAACTCCGGAAAACTCATGATTGACATCTTAAATGATACTCTTGATATCTCGAAGATTGAGAGTGGCAACATGAATCTTCATGAGGACGACTTCCTTCTTGACGGTGTAGTCAGCACTCTTATTTCCAATGCGGAAGTCATATCATCCGGAAAAAATATCAACTTCAGTTCACACATGAATATTCCGAGCGGTACATTGCTCCGCGGCGACAAAGCCAAGCTTAGTCAGATATTTTTAAACCTCATCAACAATGCTCTAACGTATACCGAAGAAAAGGGAGATGTGAACTGGCAGCTTGATGCCACAATTACGGAAGACAAAGAAAAATGTCTTATACGCTCAGTAATCAGTGACAACGGAATCGGCATGTCAAAAGACTTCCAGAATATTATGTATGATCCCTTCACAAAGGAGCACCGCATACCGACAGAAAGCACTATGGGCTCCGGATTGGGTCTTGCCATAGTAAAACGTTTTGTGGATCTTATGGGCGGCACCATAGAGGTAGACAGTGCTCCCGGAGAGGGAACCACATTTACGGTCGTTTTGGAATTTGCTCTTAGGGGAACCGGCATCAAACACGAAGAAAATATCGGAGATCTGAACGATTCTCTGCTTATGGAAAAGCGTTTCCTCATATGTGAGGACAACACTATCAATGCAGAGCTTATTGAAATACTGCTGATGAAACACGGAGCAGGCGACGTTACCATATGTATGAACGGACTTGAGGGAGTAGATACTTTTGCCGCAAGCGACCCCGACTTCTATTCTGCCATCATCATGGATGTAAATATGCCTGTTATGGACGGTCTTGAGGCCACCAAAAAGATCAGAGCTCTTCCCCGTGAAGATTCACATAACATTCCTATTCTGGCTCTTACCGCAGATGCCTTCCGTGAGGATATGGAGAAATGCCGCGCAGCAGGAATGAACGAGCACCTTGCAAAGCCCGTTAATCCAAACGAACTCATCCAGGTGCTCATGAGATATATCTAAATATTATTTTCTGATACCCTTCCATCTTTTCCAGATGGCAGCTGCATTGCTCCTGATTATCAGGCGTTCAATATCAATACCGGCCGGACAGATATCATGACAGGCCAGAGATTTTCCACAGCCATCAAAAAAGCTTTTCCTATACTTTTGGGAAGAGCTTTTTCTATGCTCTTTCGCCTCTCTAGCCAATATCGAAGCCTGCGGAGCCATAGCCGCTGCCCCTTTGAAATCTCCTTCTGTATAGAAGTTGGGACAGATTTCAAGACAAAGACCACATTGTAAACACTTGAAGGCTTCATATGAAGACTCTTCTCCGTCCGTAGTACCATCCTCAAGCCATACTTCAAGTGCCTTAAGAGTATTCATCATGGAATCTCTGTCTACAAGAAGATCCTGTCTGACAGGAAATTTTTTCAGAGGCTCCAGCGATATTGTTTCCGATTTTATGTCAACCAATTTTGTGTCGCAGGCCAGGCAGGGCTCACCATTTATCACCATCGCACAGGCTCCGCACTTCTTCTGAAGGCAGCTATGCTCCCACACTAAAGGTCTGTAGGGATATCCGGAATCTACTGTTCTGTCCTCTTCCTTAAGCCCCATAAGCGCCAGCGCTACAGTCATTTCTTCATTATCAAACTCTATTGTATAGTCTTCCCAATACTCCGGTGTATCCGGAGCCTCCTGCCTTCTTATGTGAAAAATCTTTTTCATGAGTTTTCCTCCGAATCCTTCGTATTCACATAATCTTCAATGGGCCTGTCTGTTATCTTATCAAATGTTATCTCTGTTTTTCCATCATGGTATCTTGCCACCGATACACTTTTCGTGTATTTTTTGTCCTCTTCCCTGTTGTCAAGCCTGACATGCGCGCCTCTTGTCTCTTTTCTCTCAAAAGCGCTCATAAGCATAGCCTCTCCCAAAAGAAGCCGGGCATTTAGTTCATCTGAAATACCTTTCCGGTTTTCATCTTTTATATCGTGGAGAATCTTTATGTTTCTCTTAATGTGTTCCTCAGTTCTAAGAAGCTCAAGGCCGGAAAATAATGCATCTTCCAGACGCTCCTCGCACACATTCTCGCCTTCTTTCATATGGGAGAACTCAGGTACTGTTTCCATTTCGGCCCGGTTGCAGTCTTCCCATAATGCTTCTTGTGACGCACTTTGGGCTGCCACCTTGCCACCCCATATAGCTCCAAGTAGAGAATTCCCACCTAGTCTGTTGGCTCCATGATACGCACAGGCACATTCTCCTGCTGCATAAAGGCCGGGAATATTGGTTCTGTGGCCTTTGTCGACGCGAATACCTCCCATGAAAAAATGAATACCGGGTGCTACAGGTATCGGTTCCGTCATTGGATCCTTCTTTAGGTAATGTATGATCTCCTTCCTCAAATCGGAAAGCTTGTATTTCCATTTTTCGTCATTAATCCCACTCATATCGAGATAGCATTGCTTGCCTGACAAGGCCATTTCTGACGACACCACATCACGCGGCATAAGGTTTCCCCTGTCTCCGAATTTTTCTTCCATGAAGTAACACTTGTTGTCGCCATCCATATAGAAAAGTCTTCCTCCCTCACCTCTGGCAGCTTCAGATACCAGGAGTCTTTTGCCGGAGATTTGAATTGTGGTCGGATGATACTGAATAAATTCAAGATTGGAGAATTCCACCCCCATTGAAAAGAGTGCCGCTGAAGCCGAACCGGAATTGGCGGTGGTTCCGGTAGTATTGCCAAAGAAAAATCCGTTGAGACCTCCGCTGCACATGATAAGAGGTCCGTCAAACGAAATGCTTTGGTTTACATAACCCAAAGTGCCCGATACATGTACACCCACGCATTTTCCTTCTTTAATAATTGGAAAATCCATAATATGGTGCGGAAATCTTTCTATATATCCGCGCGCTTCCCATTTACGGGTCTCATTGATAAGAGTCTGGGTAAGCGCCTTTCCTGTGATACTACCGGCATAAGCCGTGCGCTTGTTTTTTTGACCGCCGAAGTTTCTTAAGATGATATTGCCATCTTCTCTGTGAAAGGGCATCCCCATTTTTTCGAGCTCATAGATAAGTGAGGGCGCCGCCTGAACCATAGAAAAGACCATATCGGTA
>CAJOOT010000026.1 GCA_905236215.1 uncultured Eubacterium sp. | reverse complement strand
TATCGACAATATGCGCAGAATCACAGTCAGCGAAAACAAAGACAAATATCTCATTTCCGGTGTGGTGATCTGTGATATTTTAGACTCAGAGCAAAACAGTCTTTACGAAGATTACCGAAAACTTGCTGACATACCCAGCGGTCTACAGCTTTCCTATCTTCGGGATTTATTCCGCAATGAACCGGAAATGAATGCTCTTCTGACGCCAAAATATGTTCTTGTAAGACTCACTTCAGAACAAGCAAACGCCCTAGGTGATGTGACCTCTTCCAATGCTGCTGTAACAATGTCGCTGTCCGGTACTTGTGAAACGGGAACTGAGCAAAAGCACCACATCGCCTTTTCTGTACTTGACCTTAGAAAGAAATTCGTCCTCGCGCGTGAAGAAACGCAGAAGGAAGGTGGTGAGAATGATTACAGTGGATGAAACAAATTCTTCAAAGAATCTATCCGAAGACGATCAATCCATGGATCACACGGTTCAACAATCCAAGGACAGAAGTAGCTTTAGATTACGAGACATTCGTCTGCCCGATGCTATCAGAAAAAAAGTAGCAAAGCAATACCTTACCGCCCTCCTGATTACGGTCCTTACAATTTGGATCTGTATTTTCTATCGAAATCCTACTTGCGTTTGTGGTCTCGCTATTTCCGGGGCTTTGGTCTATCTTGGAATATCAGCAAAACTTGACTTTGCCGCAGGAAAGTTTCAGGAGCTCCCAGTCATTTGTGTTAGCTCAACAGATAATCTCTTGCGAAAAACAACGCATGTCGTGTTCCGCACAAATGACGAGATTCCCGCATACTACGAGTTCTACGTTCCCGGAAGGCAGCGAGGGCAGTTTCTCGCCAACTTTACCTATATCATCTATTTCAAAGAGGATAACCCGAAGCAGCTTTTCGGCTATACGCAGCTCTGATAGTAAAATGGTACAATTGCGAGGCAGCAAAAAATCGGAAAAGGGATTTGACAACCTAATACCCGCTGTGGTATAGTATTTATAATTGAATGCGGGGCGCACTACACCCCTAATCACTTTTTATGGAATGGTTAGGGGTGTAGTGCGCCTTTTTGCGTGCTGCAACCAATCATGGCTGCAGTGCGCTTTTTTGCGGGGTTGGAGCCGCGTAGAGTTCCCCAACAGCGACACGGCACGGCTAAATATGCTGTGTGGCGTAGTTTTGCCGCCAGAGTGGACATTCCATGGCGAAGCGGAGAAGTCATAAGGTCAAACAATCTAAATCATAAAAAGGAGATCATCTATGAAAATTACAAACGGCACGGGCTACGGCTCCATCACCTGCGGTCTCTCCATCTCCAAAGACCTGACCGTCTACTCTCAGGTCCCCATCGATCATCTTGAGACCGTTTCAGTCGGCTACGCAGTCTGCCACTTCCTTAAGAACGCTCCGAAAACCGCAGCGAGGTACATCCTGGCCAGCTACCGTATGCGTCTGGCAAAGGGGACGCAGCGAAAAGTAAAGACCTGCTGGCTCTATGGTCCTTCTTCTCCGTTGGAACTTCCCGGCGAATGGGCGCGCATCCGTCTTTCTGTCGGTCCTGAAGGGATAACAGTTGAGAGGGTCGAACTCTATGCCAACGGGCATAGAGTTCAACCCTCTCAAAAAGTTCCAAGATAATCAGACGTAAGAGCAATCCATCTTGGTGGATCTCTTCTTATTCCGTGTCTGTTCCCCAAGTTTCAACGCTATCAAGCTCTAGCTTCAGGGAGACTTTTCCCTCTGTTTCTTTCTCATTTTGATCCTCAACATAGGCAGGCGCTGATGCTTCACACTCAGACTGCGCTTTCCTGCCCCTGCCCCGCTTTTGGGGCACGGCTCCTTCCAGGCAAGCATTATCTTCATCATCCAGTGCAATCCGATACTTATCTGCTTTCCCCCGGACGTCTTTCACAAGGCGTGACCGTTGAGAAGAAATAATGCTCAGTGCCTTCTGATTATCCCGTTCCTCGATAGGGACCTTGCTGATGAGCTTTCCATCACTGTCAGAAGCCGTAAGGAAAAGGACATTATTCCCCATCAGCACTGAGTTTATGGCTCCGATTACGGCGAGCTCCTCCGCGATGTCCGAAAGAGCCTGAAGTTGTTTGTTCTCCTGTATAATCTGTGGCATATTGGCGCACCTCCTTAACCATTGACCAACAATTCATCCCATTGCCCATCGTGTGGGACGAGAATCGTTTTTTCCGAGTATGGCAGGAGCGGGTCATAGGCATAGAGGATCAGTTTCTGCATTTCCCCTTCCCCTGTATATTTTTCCTGCATCCGATACAACTCGTACCAAGGCGCGAAATACACAGTCAAACTCCCCACGAGGGATATTGGCATAGTTACCGCAAAGGTATCCGAGCAGGTAGGGAAGTCATTCAGATAGCTTGCAGTTGTCTGGTTCTTATCCAGCATTTTGTTAAAATACGGTCTTTCCGTCTTATCAACAATTGCTCCAGCCCTGGCCCCTTCCTTCCAATCCTCGTCATTCTGTCCCAGTTCCAATGCATCCTCAGCAAATGCGATGGTTTGATCCACAAGGAAACTCCGTACGTCCCTGCTTAGTTCACCCGTTGCCTTAACATCGGCTGATGTAAACTCTGCAAGATAATACTTCCCCGCCTTAGCATCATAACGGATTGTCAAATCACAGATGCATAAAGGATTAGAGTTGACGAGATTGATAGCGCGGATATGGATAATCGCATCCTCAATCTCTGCTTCTGCTTGATTGATGTCTATCCATCGCAAACCATAACGAACGCCGTCTTCAAAGGAGATGGCCCGTACTTTGGAGTATAGCCTCTTCGTTATCGCGAAATTGGTATATCCGCGGTTTTCCTCGTCATAGCACGCTCCAACAAAGCCTCTACTATATTCAAGGCAGCCGCGGGAAGCAGAAATATAGTAGCCGATCTCATTTCCCTCCGCTGCTTCACTGCATCGGATATTCAGATAAAGTGCGTCATCCAACATGTCGTCCTCCACACCGACTGATATGCTCCCACTATAGTAATCAAATGTGAGGATTCTATCGTTCTCATAGGCTCCGCTCATTCTCACAGCCTGAAAAGTTGGTTCCCAGTCCACTTCTGCTTTTTCGGGCAGCGGGTAAACATCTACCGGGATATA